>CAJJXN010000051.1 GCA_905197115.1 uncultured Bacillota bacterium
AATAATATATTATATATTTCTTTAGCCCTACAATAAGTTAAAATCTTTACAAGTTTTAATCCTTGTAAAGATTTTTTATTTACTTTTTTTATTCTATAATTTAAAATGAGTAGTGAAAGAGAGGTCATATAATGTATCCTTTAATACCTTATCCAAATCAAATCCAATTTTTTGAAAAAAACACCTATTTCAGTAATTTTAAAATTGAAATTGAGCCTAAATTTATTCGCTCAATTCAACAATTTGAAAAAGATTTAAATAAAAAATTATTAAAAAACGAAAATGAAAAAGTTTTTTTATTTCAATTTATTATAAACAAAAAATACAAGAAAGAACAATATTCTTTGCAAATTAATCAAGAACATTGTTTAATTGAAGCAAAAAGTGCTAATGGCTTTTTCTATGCTTGCAAAACCTTATCACAATTGCTTTTCTTACATACACCTATTCAAGTAAAAGAATTAGAAATTCCATGCTTAGAAATTAATGACAAACCAAAATATGCTTTTCGTAGTTTTATGATTGATGAAGTTCGTCATTTCTTTGGAAAAAATGAAATCAAAAAAATAATCGACTTAATGGCTGACTTAAAATTTAATTATTTTCATTGGCATTTAAGTGATGATCAAGGATTTCGTATTCACTTTAAAGAGTTTGAAAAATTAAAAACTATTTCCTCTAAAAGAAATAAAACAAAAATTAATGGCATGGATAGTCCTGATTTTGATGAAACACCTTATGAATTTTGTTATGAAGTAAATGATATTCGCGAAATCATTGAATATGCAAAAGAAAGATTTATTGAAATCATACCAGAAATTGATTTGCCGGGACATACTACAGCAATAGTAGCAGCTTATCCGGAATTACATTGTTTACATAAACACGTAGAGGTTGCTACTGATTTTGGTGTTTTTAAAGAAATTCTTTGTCCTAGCAAGCAAGAAACACTTGATTTTACAAAAAAACTTTTAAAAGCTTTGTGCTCTTTATTTAAAGAAAGCAAATATATTCATATCGGAGGAGATGAAGTTAATGTTACTAATTGGCAATTATGTCCTGATTGTCAAAGAAAGTTAAAAGAACTTCAACTAGATGATTTCAAACTATTACAACAAAATTTTGCTAATGAAATAGCAAACTATCTCCAATCTCTCGGAAAAAAAGTCATTTCATGGCATGATGGTATTCATGAAAATACCAATAAGGATGTCATTTTACAATATTGGACTTGGGAAATGGATAAAGAAAGAATCGACATTATGAATACAGGACGTACTTCCATCTATTCTCCTTGCTCTCAATTTTATTTTAATGATCCTTATGCTGAATTACCTCTTAAAACAACTTATACAAGAAAAATCACTCTATATGGATTAACGCGTACCGGTCAAAGTGCAATCTATGGTGTAGAAGGATGTATTTGGAGTGAATGGATTGATTCAAATGAATTACTTGAAGTCTTGATTTTACCTCGCCTTCATGCTTTGTCAGAAAAAGCTTGGACAAAAAACTCTCAACAAAATTTTAAAGATTTTTTAATAAGATTAGAAGCTTATCACCCCATTTTAGATTTTAAAGGCTTTTCTTATGCCTCTACTAAATTAGCTTTGGCTAAAGGAAAACAATATCGTGATAAAATTGCAAAAGCATTTCGAGCAAACGATAAAAAGGTAGAATTTAAACTTTATCAAAAACAATTAAAAAAGAAATAATAACTAAAAAAACTCTCATTCTATCGAGAGTTTTTATTCTTCTATTTGATATGTTCCAATAATATTGATTTCAAGATGCAAATTATAATTGTTTTTTAATAATTCTAAATCTTTTTCTTCTTTAAATACAACCTTAAAAAGGACATTCATTTCATATTTTTTTTCTAAAATCAAAGTTGACATATTTTTTAATAAATTGCTTAATAATCGTTCATTTTCATAAGATACATGAATTTCATATAAATTTACTATTTTTAATGTAACAATTTGAGCTAATCTTACGGCTTCGCTGCAAGCTTTACTATACGCTCGACATAATCCTCCAGCCCCTAATTTTATACCTCCAAAATAGCGAATAACAAAGCACGCTATATTTTCTAATTCATTCTTTTTTAATACATTTAAGATAGGAGCTCCAGCTGTTGAAGAAGGTTCACCATCATCAAATGATTTATAAAAAAAGCCTGTTTCTTCTTTTATAATTGTTGCATAACAAATATGTGTTGCATCTATGTATTCTTTTTTTAAAAAATTTAATTTTTGTTCAAATTCTTCTTTTGAATGTACTGGTATTAAAAAAGCGATAAACTTTGACTTTTCGATTATAGTTGTAGTAGAAATACTTTCTTTAATTGATTTCATCATATTTAATAAAAAGAGCCATTTTAATATGGCTCTTTATCTAAAAACTTATTTAAGCATTTCAATCCAAGTAGCTAATTTTGTATTTACTTGTTCTTCATAATAAGTTAATAATACAGGTTCTGTTTCAGCTAATGGATTGGCTGCATTTACAATAGCTGCATAAACATCATTTTTAAATTCTAAAGCAGCAGCATATTTTTCAGGATTTTCATCATTACCTTTAATTGCTTCTAAATAGTAATAAGCATATTGTTGTTTTAAAGATGATGGAGCATAGAATTCCATTTTATTAGAAGTTGTATTGAAATATCCACGGCTTTCATTTAAATAAGTTTGATTACGATTTTTCATATTATAAATGTCTAAATGATTATCATCAATACATTCTAAATCGCTTCCACTTAATTGTTTCCAAATTTCAGTTGCATCTCCATTTGGAATTAATAAATAGAATCCACCTTCAGGAATTACTTTTTCATAAATATAGTCATTTGGATAAGCAGAAGAAACTGGATTATCTGTTGGATCCATTTTAACGATTTCCCAACCATCCGCTTCCCAAGCAGCTACTTTTTCAGGATCTTTTTCAATTACAAGTGCTGGGTTATCCATATCATCTTCATAGAATGGGTGAGAATACCATCTATCCGTATTAATATGTCCAGAATATTTCCAAGTGTTATCAGGAATACATGTTGCAAAATAAGCTAAACGTCCTTCTGCATCAAAAATCATTTCTGTACACCATTGAGCTTCTTTATATGCACCATACATATATTTTTTCTTAGAAGTTTCATTTATTCTAGTGTGAGGAATACTATATCTTGTTGGATCCATAATGGACTTGCTCTTATTTGCTTCTGTAGCAGTCCATACAACAGCACCACCACTTACACGATTAAGAGCTGTAGCTCCTTTATTTCCTACAAATGATCTTAAGATAGGATTTCCATTTACGTCTTCTCCTAATTGAGTCGCTTTCTTTAATCTTTTACGAGCTACATCAATTACTTCTGATTCTTTAAAATATTGATCATTGTTTCCATCTGGATTATAAATAGCATTTTCTTTTCCAGCATCTTCTGCAGTAGCATAAACTTTAACTTCAACTGTTACAGCTTGATTACCAACAGAAATTTTAACATTTTTTGTTCCAGCTGTTTTGCTGAAATCTGGGTCAGCACGATAGTTGCTGACAGGAGTTGCATAGCCTAAAGATTCATTGTATTTTTTAACACTAATTACTTCTAAAGCTTCTCCTACTAAATAAATTTTGCGTTTTAGTTCTACGATTATGTCTTTATTTTCGATAACGCCTTGTTCAGACGATGTAGAAACATTGCCTTGTTTTTTTCCATCACCACAACCAGATAACGGAGCCGCTGCAAGCGCTAACACAAAAACGGTAGCTAAAACATTTTTTAATTTGCGATTCATTTTCATATCTCCTTTTTTTTAAAGTTTCTTCACCATAATTATATATGATTAAAAAAGCATAGTCAAACTTTTTATTTATTTAAATAAAAAAATGCAACTAGTGCATTTTTTGTCTATAAACTATCTACAATTTTATCATAAGTTTTTAATGGATTGATATAATTATCATTTAATTTCAAAGCAAAATGTAAATGATTACCTAATTCAGCATTAATTGTACTTTCACCAGATTTACCAATTACACTTCCTTGTTGAATCATTTTATCTTGGTAAACATTCACTTCCGTCAATCCACTATAATATGCAATCAATCCTGATTCATGTTGCACAGCAACAGTTAATCCATATAAAGGATCGTTATTTTTAGAAACGACTTTGCCACTAAAAGATGCTACAACATCAAATGTGTTTCCAGAATAAACATAGTCAATACCTAAACTTGGTAAAACTTTATTGTCATAAGAGATTAAAGCTTGACTTTTTATTTCATTGGTATCATCTTTATCAAAAAAATAACGAGCAATTGTTGCTTCAACTTTAAATGGTTTGTAAACCTTTTCTTTTTCGATAGGCGGAAGGGTAGATGTTGTAGAATTCGTGGATGTAGATATAGATGGAGAAGTTGAGTGTTTCACATTTCCAACAGGTACATCTTTTTTGGTATTTGTTGCGATTAAAGATATACTTAATATAAATACAAAGGCCACTGCTCCTAAAATCAATCCAAACTTAGCCTCTTTACACCAATTTAAAAATCTTTTCATTTATTTCACCTCAACATCATTTTTCCCAATAATATAAAATTAATGCATAATTGGTAAATAAATGGAAAATAAAAAGAGGCAATTAATCTTTTTTGCCTCCAAATGACATAATCATATCGATTAATAGATATAAAATTAAAATAATAGCAATGGCAATTACCATTGGTGATGCCGAAGGTTGCCCAAATAGAACCGTTAATAAAACAAAACTAAATGTTGGAATTCCAAATAAAAATTTATATTTTAATCTTTTCTTAGCTATATTTTTTCTTTTATTTAATTGATTATATAATTTTTGTACAGCTTTATCATAAGCAAAATCCTTCTTTTTTGTCTTATCCGTCTTTGCTAAAAAATACACATATGCAAATTCTGGATATTCTTTAAAGATGCGAACAAAAGAAAAATATTCTACCAGACAAAAATATAAAAACAAAACATACAAAATGGGAAGTAAAAATTGCACTGATAAGTAATCTTCGAAATGAACGAGCAACAATAAAACAAATAAAATAAGAGATAAAATAATCGGTAAAAATAGAATGATAAAATATTTAGAAATAAAATTTCTTTTATCAACTTCTTTTAAATCTTTAGGATTTTTCAAAAAAGATTGAATATCGTACTCAACTTGTTTATTTTTAGAATACATATCTATACCTCTATACGAATAATGTAACTAACTTAAAAATAAACTCACCTACTAAAAAACCGATTACGCAAGTACTAATAAAATAAACAAAATAAAATTCTTTGTTGTTTTTTATTTTAACGATTTTTGTTAAATCAACGATTTTAAAAAAATATCCACCTACGATTATTCCTAAAAGATAACAAGATAATTGTAAAATTGAATGAGTTAAAGTTGAAAGTAGTAAAAACATTTTATCACTCCTTTATTGTTTTAAAGATAATCGATTAATGGCTTTTTTCAAGGAAACTTCGGCTCTTTTTAAATCCATTTCTTGATTATTTAATCTTTTTTCTGCACGAATTTTTGCTTGTAATGCTCTTTCAAAATCAATTTGGTCTTCGGATTCAATTGCTGGAGTTAAAATTTTCACTTCATCTTCACCGACAAAAAGTGTTCCTCCTGCTAAAGCATAATTCGTATAAGTCGCTTCTTTTTTTATTTTTAAAATTGAAATTTCACAAGTTGTAATCAAAGGAAGATGATTTGCTAAAATAGTTAATTCTCCTGCCATTGTTTTTATAATAATTGAATCGACTTCTTGTTGAAGATAGATTCCTTCTAAATTAATAATTTTTAATTTCATAAAATTACCCTATTTTAAAGTTTCTGCTTTTTTGATAACATCTTGAATTGTGCCTACATAAAGAAAAGCTTGTTCAGGTAAATGGTCATAATCTCCGCGAATAATTGCTTCACAACTTTCAATGGTATCTTTTATAGGAACATAGATTCCTTTAACATCTTGGAATGATTCAGCAACATGTAATGGTTGTGATAAGAAATTACGAATTCTTCTTGCTCGACTTACCGTTGCTTTATCTTCTTCACTTAATTCATCCATTCCTAAAATAGCAATAATGTCTTGTAATTCTTTATAACGTTGTAATATTTGCTGAACTTGTAAAGCTACTTGATAGTGCTTTTGCCCTACAATTTGAGGGTCAAGCATTCTACTTGATGACTCAAGTGGATTCACTGCTGGATAAAGACCTAAAGATGCAATACTTCTATCTAAAACTGTTTTCGCATCTAAATGAGTAAAGGTCGTGGCTGGGGCTGGATCCGTTAAATCATCTGCTGGAACATAAACTGCTTGAACAGAAGTAATGGATCCTTTTTTTGTAGAAGTGATTCTTTCTTGTAATTGTCCCATTTCTGTAGCTAATGTTGGTTGATAGCCAACGGCTGATGGCATTCTTCCAAGTAAAGCTGAAACCTCACTACCCGCTTGCGTAAAACGAAAAATATTATCAATGAATAATAATACATCTTGTCCCTCAACATCTCTAAAGTATTCAGCCATTGTAAGACCTGATAAAGCCACTCTCATTCTTGCTCCAGGTGGTTCATTCATTTGTCCAAATACTAAACAAGTTTTATTAATAACACCAGATTGTGTCATTTCATTATAAAGATCATTTCCTTCACGTGTTCTTTCTCCAACGCCCGCAAAAACGGAAAGTCCACCATGTTCGGTCGCAATATTGGAAATTAATTCTTGAATGAGCACGGTTTTTCCTACACCCGCACCACCAAATAATCCAATTTTTCCACCTTTTGCATATGGACAAAGTAAATCAATTACTTTAATTCCAGTTTCTAAAATTTCAGCTTCTGTTTTTTGTTGTTCATAACTTGGCGCTTTGCGATGAATAGGAAGTTTTTTAGTTGCTTTAACTTCTCCTTTATTATCAATTGGTTCACCTAAAACATTAAATAATCTCCCTAAAGTTTCTTTCCCCACAGGAACACTGATTGATTCATTTGTTGCAAACGCATCCATACCTCTTATTAGGCCATCTGTTGCTCCCATGGAAATGCAACGAACCGTATCATCTCCAATATGTTGAGCTACTTCTACCACTAATTTTTGATTATTCAAATTAATTTCAATGGCACTATAAAGCGGTGGTAAAGTATCTTGAAAACGGATGTCTACCACAGGTCCCATTACTTGGCTGATTTTTCCGATTAAAGGCTTGTTTTCCATCTTGCTACCTCCTTAATTTAGAGCATCGGCACTTCCCGATATCTCACTGATTTCTTGTGTAATCATTGCTTGTCTTGCTTTGTTGTATTCAAGCATCAATTTACTTTCAAGTTCAAATGCATTATCGGTCGCATTTTCCATCGCGGTACGTCTTGAAGCTTGTTCTGAAAGCATTGATTCAAACAAATAAGTTTTAATTGTTGTTGTTAAATAAAATGGAATGAGTTGATCTAAAACACTTGAAACATTTGGCTCAATTAAAAGTTGTTTGGTAAACTTTTGTGTATCTTTAAAAGGAATTAAAGGCAATAATTGAATTACTTGTGGTTCAAATGTTAAAGAATTAATAAACTTTGTATAAATCAATTGAATCGTTTGATATTCTTTTTGATCAAACTTATCTTTAACAAATTGTGCAACAATGGAAGATAACTTTTCTTTAATATTAAATTGTGGAAGTTCTTCATAATATTGAACAATTTTATAGTTTTTATTTTTAAAATAATGGTAGCCTTTAGAGCCAAAAATAATTAATTCATCCTCTTTATGAATATTACTTACGACAAAATGAAATAGATTGCTATTATATCCACCACATAATCCTAATGAAGATGTAATAAGGATATATAAGTTCTTACTTGCTTGTTCATTTTTTAATAAATAAGGATATTTCTTATCTTCTAAATTACAATAAACGCTTCCCATTAAACTCATTAATTCATTTTGAAAAGGTGTCACTTTAAAATGAATTTCTTTGGCTTTTTTTAATTTTGAAGTGGAAACTAGTTCCATTGCTTTGGTTATTTTAGAAGTCGCTTGAATCGATTTGATACGACTTTTGCTTTGTTGCAAACTCATTCCCATGCGGACACCTCCTTTGTTTAATCAATAAAATTATCACTAAACTTTGAAATAATTTCTTTTAATTTTAATTCTAATTCTTCATCAATTTTTTGTTTTTCTTTTAATTGTTCAATCAAATCTTGATGATTTGCATGCATAAAAGCAAGTAAAGATTCTTTATATTCTTTCATTTGTTGGAAAGGAATATGTTTAATAAAACGATGCTTTACACTAAATAAAACCAAAATTTGATCATAAACATCCATAGGAGCATATTGAGGCTGTTTTAATAATTCCATGACTTTTCCCCCATGCTCTAAAATTTCTTTTGTGCTTTTATCTAAATCACTTCCAAATTGTGAAAAAGCTTGTAATTCTCGATAATTAGCTAATTCAATTTTTAATGTTCCAGATACTTGTTTAATCGCTTTAATTTGTGCACTTGATCCTACACGAGAAACGGATAACCCGGTATCAATTGCAGGACGTTGACCCGCATTAAACAATTCACTTTGTAAAAAGATTTGTCCATCTGTAATTGAAATTACATTGGTTGGAATATAAGCAGAAATATCTCCAGCTAAAGTTTCAATTATTGGTAAAGCTGTAATAGAACCGCCACCATAATTTTGATTTAAACGTGCTGCTCTTTCAAGCAATCTAGAATGTAGATAAAAGACATCTCCAGGATAAGCTTCTCTTCCAGGTGGACGACGAAGAAGCAAAGATAAAGTACGATAAGCAACTGCATGTTTGGACAAGTCATCATAAACAATCAAGACATCTTCTCCTCTTTCCATCCATTCTTCACCGATCGCACATCCTGCGTATGGTGCAATATACTGTAATGGTGCTAATTCACTTGCAGTTGATGCTACAACTGTAGTGTAAGACATTGCACCAAATTCTTCTAATGTCTTAACAAGAGATGCAACGGTAGAAGCTTTCTGACCAATTGCAACGTAAATACATTTTACGTTCTGGCCTTTCTGGTTAATGATTGTATCGATTGCGATCGCTGTTTTACCGGTCTGTCTGTCACCGATGATCAGCTCACGCTGTCCACGTCCGATTGGAACCATGGAATCGATCGCCTTAATACCTGTCTGCAACGGTGTATCTACTGATTTTCTGGAAATAACACCGGATGCGACACGTTCGATCTGGCGGTATCTGTCTGTTTCAATAGGTCCTTTGCCATCAATTGGCTGTCCTAATGCATTGACTACACGTCCTAACATAGCGTCCCCGACTGGAACTTCAACAACTCGTCCGGTTGTCTTTACAGTATCACCCTCGTTGATATTCTTCTGGTTACCGAGCAATACGGCACCAACGTTATCTTCCTCAAGGTTTAATACCATTCCATATACTTCTCCCGGAAATTCCAGAAGCTCGCCCTGCATTGCGTTGTCAAGACCGTGAATACGTGCGATACCATCTGCTACCTGAATAACGGTACCAACGTCAGCTACCTCTAACTGCGCTGCATACCTTTTGATCTGTTCTTTAATTACGGAACTTATTTCTTCTGGTTTTAAATTCATGAAGCGCATTCACCTGCTTTCAACTGTATTTTGGATAATTCACTGGTTAGCTTCTGCAGCCTGGTTTTGATACTGCTGTCCACTACCCTGTCTTTTATGCGGATGACCATGCCTCCAATGAGTGATGCATCCACCTCATAATTCATTTCAATTTCTACATAATGTGTGGTTTCTAATAGTTTCTTTACGATTTCATCTTTCTGCTGCATTGACAGCTCCATCGCAGAAATAACATATGCCGTTCCGATATTTCTATATTCTTTTACGGAATCCACAAAGCATGCAAATACGCTTTCCATATCTTTAAAGTGGTCTTTCTCTATCAGCTGGCACATCAATCCCACGATCTCGTCCGCGGTCTTTCCCTTGAATATGTTTTCAATAATCTGAAGCTTCTCTTCTTTTACAATCTGTGGATGATTCATCAATTTTGCCAGTTCCTCATTCTCATGGAGAATCTCAAGAAGTGCTTTCGCATCTTCTAACCAGGCATCTTCACATCCCTTTTCCACGGCGAGTTCAAACAATGCATCTGCGTATGTTTTGGAAACTAACTTTGCCATGTTGTATCACCCATCTCTTTCAAGGTTTCTTCCACGAGGGCATCCTGTATTGTTGTATCAATGGATGCGGCTACCACTTTGCCTGCC
>CAJJXN010000052.1 GCA_905197115.1 uncultured Bacillota bacterium
GCCCAGCGTGCTGGACGCTTTCGCGCCTAAGGAGAGTTGATGAATTATAACGACAAAATTAAAAAATTGTGATTGAATGTAATTTATTTAATAAAAAGTTGTTATTCTTTAAAATTAAAGGTTTAAATTAATTATTAATTTGATTATATATTAAGATAGGTATTGACAAGTACCTATTTTTTTGTTATAAGTTCTAAGAGGTGAATGTGTAATGATTATTAGGAAAGAGTGGTAGTGGAAAAACTTATATCAAATCATTATTACTCCAACATGGTTTTGAAAACCAAGTTAGTTATACGACTCGGGCAAAAAGACCTAATGAAGTGGATGGTATCGACTATTGTTTTGTTGATGAAGATTTATTTATTGATATGATTCATCAAGGCAAATTTAAAGATTATCAATATTTTCATAATTCTTATTATGGAACGCTTAATATTCCTTATGACAGCACTTATGTTTCAGCTAAAAGTGATGAATATATTCCTAGTGAAAATGATTTAGTTATATATGTAGATTCGCCAATACAAACAAGATATTTTCGAATGATAAATCGTGGAGATTCTAAATCTGACATATTTTATCGTTTACATATTGGTAATTTTGATGGGCTACAAATACAAAAACAATGCGGTATTGTTAATACTGAAAATGATAATGCATCTACATTGATAGACAAAATAAATGTTGCACTAAATGGTCAATTTAAACAGAAAAACAATTTTGTCTCTAATAAAAATTCTGACCAAATTATGCAGATGCCATGGCCTCAAACATTAAAATTTTTAGCTATAGAGGAATGTGCCATAAAATCGTTTTACAAATCTGATAGATTTTTTAAGCTTGAAAAAGATTTTTATTATAATGTTATACAGAAAATATGTAAGAAATTTAATTTTGGGCTTGTAAATGTTCAAGGCAATTTTGAAATTTGTCTTGATGGGGAAAATTATCCTTTAAATTTCCCAGAGAAAAAATACAAACAAATACTTGAACAAAATAAGAATTATAAATAGGATAATATTTTATGAAAATTTATATTAACGAAGATTATCAAGTATTTAATAGTAATTTTGAAAAAAGATTGGATTATTGTATATCTGCAAAAGATATGGTTTTTTTAAAACCTAAGCTCGTTGCAGTTGACGATAGCAACAAAGTTATATTTAGAGTAGATGATACACAGCCTTTGTATTTATTCCCTTTAAATATATTAGATTATGTTAAGAACATTGACTCAAATAAAAGCATTGTTCTAAATATTCTTGACTTTGATAATACGATTGATTATGTTGAATACATAAAATGTAATAACTGTTTATCAGTTGTTGTTAATATAAATAAAGAACTTTCTAAAAACGATATTTCTAAAATTATTGCCATCAAAGAATTAAATGTTAAGTTAACATTGAATATCAAATACTATGCAAAAAATTTAATTTATTTGCTTCCGTATGCTGATTATATCAAAATATTCTTCGAAGGCAATTTTTGTAATAAAAAAATGTATAAAGAGTTGTGTGACTTTATTGTGATAGTATCTAACTATAAGAATAATAAATCATTTGTAATGGTTAAAAGCAACATAAATAAAAAGTCTGTTAAAATATATGAAAAGTTTATTAAATTTATATTGAGTAAAAATATTGATTTGTTTTTTCTTTCAAAAGAACTATTACCAATAAACTTTAAACAAAATATTAAATTTAATAAACAAAAAAGAATCAGATATTTAGAAAACAAATATTTAAATAGGTTTAAAAGTGTAAAAAATCTTAATACTTTATATTATGATCGTTTTTGTTTGAATAATAATAATTCAAAAAAATGTTTCGTTTGCAGACTGAGCCCGTATGTAATTGCTGATAAGTTGTATCCATGCAAAGTATCAAAAATCCTCGAAAATTATTGTTTAGGGAAGTTATCTAACATAGATAAGAACAGCCAGAAATTTGTACTTGATAAGTGTGGAAAGACTTGTGATGATTGTGCTAGTATCTTCGAAAATGATTTTTTATTCAGAGTTGAACAATTTATGAATAAATGTCATTCAAAAAAAATCAGATTTTATCTTGAAATTGATGACTTTCCAATTGTTCGAGTGCTTAATTATACATATGTTAATGAAGCATTGTCATACTCAATCAATATTTCTAATAATAATAAAACATACATGTTGGAAAAGTATATTAATAATGTTGCAAAAGAATTTACTTTAAAAGAATTTGGTAAACCAGTTACATTAATTGCAAATGGTTATAAAATTATAGAATATTTTGGGATTGATGATAAATTCATTATTAGGCAATTTATAAATAAAAACGGATACGTTGTAGAGTCTATTATTAATTTTTCAAAGCAAAATTGGATTAGTGGTGAAATATACAAATATATAGACATGAAATTAAGTATTATATGTGTCGGAAATAACATAAAAATATATAAAAAAGAAAGTTTTGATCAAATGTACAAAGATGGATTTATAGATGATCATACATACAAATATTTTATTAGGCTTTTAAAAACTACTATAAAAAGAATTAAAAAATATGGAATAAATAGTATGATAAAAATATAGGAGGAATTATTATGGGAATCGCTCTAGATAAAAACGGAGATATATATAAATTTAACAAACTATCAGTTGAAAAAGAGGATAGCAAAATTTTGAAATGTTCTACAAATAATTTATCTTTAAAAGATAAATTGCTCACTGCAAAAAGTTTAATAATGGTTCATAAACCATCAGGCAGAATTATGTGTGAATTGAAATTAATACACGCTCAACATTTTTATCCATTATCTGTTATTGATTATGCTAATGCGATAAAAAATCTTTTATTAAAAAAAATAGACACATTGCCTATTATGTCTGTTGACTCGCATGATTATAATTTTTGTGATTTCCATTGTAAAGATTGCTTAGCAGTTGATACAAGGAAATGGGCACAAAAAGAACTCGGATATACATCATTTGACATAAAAACATATGAAAATGTCTTATCTGAAATCGCAAGATATTCTAAACAAAGAGGATGTGATTCTGTTCGATTTGAGATGTCTGGCGAAGGAAATCCGGATATGTATCCTTATAGAGCTAGAATTATAAAACATGCTAAAGAAAATTGTAATATGAAATGTGTATATATTTCTTCAGGCAGTAGACTTAATGAAGAAACTATTGATGCATTGGTTAAATATGCGTATTATATTCGCATCAGCTTGCCAGGCATAACAAATGAAGCTTATGACAAATATTCAAATCAAAAGTGTAGTTCTGAGAATAAATTTACTTATGATAAAGCAATGGAGCTAATTAAAAAATTGACTCAAAAAAGAAAAGAATACAAAAGAGAAGGAGATTTATTAATTGGTTGCAGAACATGTATGAGACCTGAAAATGGAGGAAATTATTTAAAAGCAGCAAAACAGATCGGTGACCTTGGGGCAGATAGTTTCCAAATAGTTAAAATCTTGGTGCCAGAAGGAATGAATACAAAAGATTTTAAAATAAGCGAAGAGACAGTTAAAGAATTAACATATTTAAAAGAAAATTATAACACTCTTGGATTGCAACATGTTCAAATACCAGGGGCATTAGATTATGAATATTATGATAGAAAAATTGATGAGATCGATAAACCTAGCCAATGTTTTAGTTCACTTGTTTCTCCAATATTATATGGGTCAAATTTGGTAATATGTACACATTGGGAAAAAATTAAAGATATTGAAAATTCTCACTATGCTAGACTTACTGGGACAGAAAATGAATTGGAAGATATTATGTTGAATGAGCATGCATGTTCTTTAAGAAAAAAAGTTCCAGAGAGATGTTCTTCATGTTGTTCAATATACGACAATTTAATGATGGAAATGATTAAATCGCAGTTAATAATGTCTGAAGATATTGAAAATATTGAATTTATGTTAACTTACTAGGAGAAATTAAATGGCAAGATTTAATATAATCTTAACCGAAATTTGTAATGCATATTGTAGTCATTGTTATATGAATGCAAATAGTTTAGGCATGCGTAGTACCATGAAAAATGAAGATATAAAATCAATTATTAATAATATGCCTAATAATACGGAAAAAGTTGTTTTAACTGGCGGTGAAGTTTTTTTAAAAGAGGATCTTCTATTTTTTGCTCTAAAAGAAATTAGGAAAAGATTTGCAGACACTGAAATAGAAATAGAATCCAATGGAAAGAGTTTTTATGAAAATAAAGATAAAACAATTAAAACACTTAAAAGACTTATGGAATACAAAGTTGATTCTATTAGATTCTCTTTGGATGTTTTTCATCAAATGGGAGGCATTGATTTATGCAAAGTTAAATCAATAAAAGACACGGCTAAAGGACTTGATATTAAAATAAAATTTTTGGAGCAAGATTCGGCAGTCCCATTTGGTAGAGCAAAAATGTTAGAAGAAAGATATCATCGTAAAAGTATGTGTATGAATAATGTTGAAACTTTAAAAAATCCTTATGTTTTTGTAGATGTTAAAGGAAACTGTTATTTCTGTACTTGGAAAATATCTGAAAGCTTTGGAAATTTAATAGAAGAAAATTTTGAAAAATTATATGAGAAGTTAACAGATTTACAAAAAAATATTTTGATTGGGAATATTGATAAAGTAATTAAAATTTACAGTGAAGGAAATACAAAAAAAATAAATGATTTAGAAAAGATTGCTAGAGAAAAGGGGCAATGTTTAGCGTGCGAATTAATGTTCAAAGAGGGGAAAAATAAAAATGGTTCTTAAAGAAAAATTTTTTCATGGAGTTGAAGATCTGGAATGCTTAAAAAATATACTTCAAAATGGTCTATTATCTAGAAAACTATTGCAGGAAAATAACAATGATTCATTTACATCTAAGCAAGATTTTTTATATTCAAATAGCATAAATGGTATTACTAATATAAGCGTATCAAAATATAAAAGTTTGTCGTATTATGTTTTTGGCATTACAACTATTATGCTGATAATTGATTCAAATGTTAATGTGACAAACAAAAATGAATTTTTTGAAGGAGAATGTCATATTAAAGATTTTATTCCTGTTAAATCAATACTAGGTATAGGGGGATTCAATAAAAATTTCAACATTTCTAAATTTAAAGCTGCCCAGTTATTATCAAATGATAGAGAAAAATTTATAAATTTTAAAAACTACGTAAAAAAATATTATGATGCCATTCAATTCATAATGAGTAATAAACTTACTTTCAAAGTATATGATTGCAATTCAGGTAATGTTATAACTTTTTCTAAAATAATTAAATGTTATGAAATGCTTTTAAAGTTGGGAGATCAGGTTTATGCGTAATATTAAAATTTGTTTTTGTGGATTGCAACATTGTGGTGCCAATTTGGCATTAAATGAGGTCTATAAGCATGCAAGAAGTAAGAAACTAGATATTGTTATTCTAGAAGATTTTTCAGATATAAGAAAACTTTTACAAAATAATAAAATAAAATATGAAAAACTTAGGCTTTTAATGTATCTATATAGAGATTGTATCATCAATTCATTATTAGTGAATGATAAGATATTCCTTAATACATTTTTATTCGAGGAAAAATATTTAAATAATGCTATTGAAGAGTATATAGCAAAAACAAACGATGTAGTTTTTTATCTTGAAACAATGATTTGCAAGTATGAAAGAAAAGTTTTTTATTATTACCCTAAAGAATTAAAGCGGTTATATCATAACAACAATTTGTTAATAAAAAAATATTCCATAAAGCAAAATGCGATTATCGTAAAATCAACAATAGATATTAGTGAAAAAGTAAAATTTATTATTTCAAAGTTTGACATGATTTTTACTGAATGTTATAATTACCTAGAACCAAACTTGATTAACAATATTTTAAAAATTCAAAAATGTTTATTGAATGAAAAAAATAAGATTAAGAAAAAATTATCAAGGCAAGATTGTGTTATATTTGATAAATATTATGAAAATTTTTTAAAAATAAATATGGAGTGAATATGAGATTAAAAACAATAGAAAAGAGGACTAAGTTTACAACTAATACATATATGAAAGAAGCTGAGAATTATACAGCTCTAGTGATTAATGATAATGATGATTATTATATTACGATAAAAAAATATAACAAAGTTTCGTCACCTTTTGTATTAGTGAATAAAGATAACGAAAAGATCAATTATATTGAAAATGGATCTTATGTAGTTGAATTTACTCCTAAGAAAGATTTTTACAATATAAGGTTTTATGTTACAAAAGACTATGAGTTGCTTGATTTTTATGTTGATATTTCTTTAAGAAATGGAGAGAAATATAAGATTCCATATTATGTTGATTTGTATTTAGATATTATAAATTATCCTAAAGAAAAAAGAGTTGCTTTTATAGATGAAGATGAACTTTTGGAGGCTTTGCAACAAAAAAAGATATCCCAAAAAGATTATAATTTCGCTTATAAAGTGGGAAATAGAGTTTTAGAAGAAATACGCTTAGGTAAAAACCAATTTATAAATATGGATGTTATATCATTGATTAAAAAAAATATATTATTATGAATTACAAAGACATTTTAGAAGAAAAATACAATAAATATGACGAAAATTCACGTTTAATAAAAGATAAATCTCACTATGTAGAATATTACATAGTAAGTTATTTTATTCGTAAGTATCTAAAATTAGGAGATAAAATTGCTGATATTGGTGCTGGAACTGGAGCTTATTCAATAGGCTTAGCTAATTTAGGCTTTGATATTTGTAGTGTTGATTTGGTTAGCGAAAATGTAAAAAAACTAGAATCAAAGATAACTAAAGATATGAAAATAAAAGTATTTCAAGGCGATGCTCAAGATTTATCATTTCTTTCAGAATCAGATTTTAATTTAACTTTATGCTTAGGGCCTTTATACCACTTATTTAAAATTGATGAGATAAAAACAACTTTGCTAGAATGCTCTAGAATTACAAAAAATGATGGATACATTTTTTTTAGTTTTAAACCAAGTGACGCGTTGATTTATAATTGGCTAATGAAAAAAAACTGTTTTGAAAAAAGGTCTTTTTTTATGGATAATAATTATAATCCAAAAAATTTGCCGAAGGAAAATTTTTCATTTTGGCGAATAGAAGATATAATAAATATGATTCACGAAATAAAAAGTTTACAAATAGTTGAAATGTTTAGTGTAAATGGGCTGACTATGCTATTTGACAATTATGTTAATTCAATGAGTGGTGAAGTGTTTCAAGACTACTTAAACTATGTTAAATCATCTTGTACAAAACCTGAGTTGCTTGGTGGTAGTAGTCAAATAGTTGTAATTTGTAAAATAGATAAGGAGAAAATTCTGTGATTCTAAATTTTTTTAAGCATCTCCATATGGTTAATAAGCACAGATATTTAGTATTTAAGTACTGTTGTAAATGTGGTTTTCCTATAAATGGTTTATTTCATGACTTATCAAAATACTCGTTTACTGAATTTTTAGAAGGAGTTAAATTTTATACAGGAGACAATTCGCCTATTGCCAACTGTAAAAAACAAATAGGTTTGTCTAAGGCTTGGTTGCATCACCAAGGAAGAAATAAGCATCATATTGAATACTGGTATGATAGATATAACGGAGATGTAGTAGTTATGCCTTTTAAATATGCTGTTGAATGTGTATGCGACAAAATTGCCGCTACTAAATGTTATTTCAAACAAAACTATAATCCAAAATTAGTTTTAAATCATTGGGAAAAATATGGAAGTAAAGTACCAATGAATGAAAATATAAAAAATTTTTTTAATTCAATTTTTAACGATTTATGTAAAAAAAGTGAAAAAGAAATTTTAAACAAAGCTTATTTAAAAAGCCAATATGAAAAATATGTATGTAAAAATAGGTAGCTTTGTTATTCATAATAAATAAAACTTATTAAGTCTCAAAAAGGAACAAAATGAATTATAACGACTTAATGAAAGAAAAAATATCATCATTTAATGGAGAAAGGAAAAAACTCTTGCTCCATAGTTGTTGCGCGCCTTGTTCAAGCGCAGTTATTGAAAGATTGATGCCATATTTTGATATAACTGTGCTTTATTATAACCCAAACATTATGCCTGAAGAGGAATATGAAAAGCGCAAACAGGAACAAATTCGTTTTTTAAATTCAATGAAAATTCCAATGATAAATGTTGAATATTCCCATCAAGATTTTATAAACGCCGTTAAAGGGAAAGAAAATTTGGGAGAACATTCGCCGCGATGTTATGAGTGCTATAAATTGAGATTGTCAAAAACTGCACAAATCGCCAAGGCAAACAATTTTGATATTTTTTGCACAACTTTATCTGTTAGCCCACATAAAAATGTGGACTGGATAAACGAAATAATGCAAAAACTTTCTTTGGAATTTCAAATAGACTTTTTGCCATCGGATTTTAAAAAGGAAAATGGATATTTGCGTTCGTTAGAACTCTCAAAACAAAACAATTTTTATCGCCAAAATTATTGCGGTTGTAAGTTTGATTAAAAATAAATTATCAAATTTAATTGTAATCTTTTGTTTTGTGTGATATAATGCCCAAGATTTAAATTTTAAGGAGAAAAAAATGAGTTACAAAATTACAAAAAAAGAAAAAAATAATTATGAAGTAGAAATCACAATTTCCGCTGAGGAGTGGGAAAAAGCCGTAGAAGCAACTTATCAAGCAGATAAAAATAGATTTTCTGTTCAAGGCTTCAGAAAAGGCAAAGCACCAAGAAAAGTTATTGAAAAAAATTATGGTGAAATGGTGTTCTTTGATGGCGCTTTTGATAGAGTATTTTCAGAAGAATATGGCAAATTTTTAGATGAAAATAAAGACTTTGAACCAATCGTTCAACCTGATGTTAAAATTGACAAATTTGGCAAAGAAGGCTTGGTTGTAACAGCAAGCGTTGCTGGCGTTCCAGAAGTTAAACTTGGCGCTTATACAGGTTTAACTGTTAAGAAAGATTGCAAAAAAACAACTAAAAAAGAAGTTGAAGATGAATTGAAGATGGTTGCTGATAGAAGCGCTAGATTTGTTGATGCATCTGATAGCGAAGCAAAGATGGGAGATTTTGCAACAATAGACTTTGTAGGAATGGTTGATGGCGAAATCTTTGAAGGCGGAAGTGCCACAAATTATAGATTGGAACTTGGCTCAAAAAGTTTTATAGATACTTTTGAAGAACAAATTGTTGGAATGAAAGTTGGCGATAATAAAGATGTCAATGTAACTTTCCCTGAAAATTATCAAGCAGAAGAATTGAAGGGCAAACCAGCAGTTTTCAAAGTAACACTTGAAAAGATTGAAAGAAAAGAACTTCCAGAAATCAATGATGCTTTTGCTTCAAATGTAAGTGAATTTGAAACACTTGAAGAATATAAGAAAGACATTGAAAAGAGAATGAACATCAAAAAAGAACAAGAAGCAGAAAGAAAACTTGAAAACGACTTGATTGGAAAAATCGTTGATGCAAGCGAAGTTGAAGTTCCAGAAATCTTAGTAGAACGCCAATTAGATATGTTCATTAAAGATTTGGAAACAAGGCTTAGTTATCAAGGCTTAAAACTTGATGAATATCTCGGCTATCTTGGAACAGATGTTGAAAAACTTAGAAAAGATAAAAGAGAACAAGCAAAACAATCTTGCAAAACAAGATTAGTATTGGAAGAATTGATTAAAAAAGAAAATCTCTATGTAACTGATGAAGAGCTTAACGCTAAACTTCAAGAAATGGCAGATTTGTATAAAAAAGATTTAGAAGAATATAAAAAATCTATCGACAACAACACAGTTGCATATTTTGAAAACGACATTTTAATGAAAAAATTGCTAGATTTCTTAAAAGCAAACAATACTATTGCTTAACAAATTGGATATAAATAATTGAAGGAGAAAAAAATATGTTAATTCCTATGGTTGTTGACCAAACAGCAAATGGTGAACGCTCTTACGATATTTATTCAAGGCTTTTAGAAGATAGAATTATCTTCCTTTCAGGGGAGATTAATGACCAAGTCGCAAATAGTGTTGTTGCACAACTTATCTATCTTGAAGGAAAAAATCCAGATAAGGACATATTCTTGTATATCAATAGCCCAGGCGGAAGTGTTTCT
>CAJJXN010000053.1 GCA_905197115.1 uncultured Bacillota bacterium
TACTTTTTTCATAAAACATCCTGATTAAATCTTTTTATTTGATTTTTTTAAAAAAATTGCATATACTATAAGTGGTTCTAGCAGATAATAAATTTTATCTACCCAGCCCTATAGAAGGTTATAGGGTACTTTTTTTTATTTTTTGATTCTTTCTTTAACCTTCTTCATATCCCACTTATTTAATCGACTAGTTTGTAGGGTGCATTTTATTTAAAACTTATAGGACGTCCATTAAAAGTTTGCTTATTTAAATTTGAATCTACACCACTTGGCTTTGGTAAACAAGGGTATCCCTCAATTGGAATTAATTTTTCTCTTAAATTTCTGTTTTTACCTTTTAAACTTTTGATTTTACAAACCATCGCTGCACTTTTATCATTATTTAAAACAACAACTCGGCGATTCGTTTTTTTATACCCATCGTTTGAAAATAAACTATCATTGGTTATAAAGAGATTCTTTCTCTTGATAACGTTTCTTTCTTCCCATTAAACCACACCCTTTAAATACTCAATTAAGCTAGTAAATGAATCTGAACAAAATAAAATGAATATTAATGATTTTTTTAAAATAATTGAAATTTTACAAATTCCTATAAATAGTTTTAACAATCAAGATTTAACAGTAATTTCAAAAGAAGATTTTAATAAACTTATAAATAATATTAACGAATTATACAATTTATCAAAAAAATATATTCATGATTAATTTTGATTTACATTTTCAAAAAAATATCATATACTATTAATGGCAGATTATAATAAAAAAGGCTCAGGTGCTGGAACACTTGAGCCTGCTTTTTTAGAGGTATTCGGCAGATTATAATTTAATTAAGAATTACTTCTTTTTCGTTTGATTATCACTAAAGAACTTAATCAATAGTGCTAACACTATGGCTAATATAACCAAGTACTCCAAAGAGCAATCCTCCTAATAATTTACCTATCCACCAAATACCCTCGGTTTATAGGTTTAGGCATTGCCAAATCCTCCTTTATAAAAAAGCAGTGTTATTATAACATTAAATTTTAGTTTAATTCAATTTTAAACAAATATAAATTTCAAAATGTAAAATTAATGTAAACTTTTAAAAAACATATTTTTTAAGTGAATTTTATAGTTTCAAGTTCTTAAATCTTTATAAATAAAATAAATTTTATTTATAACTTTCATTTTTCTAGTAGTCCCCCTTCAGGCGCACCAACATTTAAATAAAATTCTAAATTTAGTTTTTTTTTATTTTCGAATAATTATTATGGTTAATCAATTCTTAAAAATTGAGTTAAATTTCAAGGGTAAAAACGTCCCAATTAAGAGACGTTAATATATTAGAAATCTAAAATCTTGTCATTTAGTAAGAATTCATATAGACCAATAATATAAACTCCAAAATTGTTGTAATGTGGTTTGATAGAATCTTTTACAATAATAATTTTTTTAAATGCATCGTTGATATGGAGAAGTGATTTTTGTTCTTGTTTGATTTTTTCTTCACTCTCTATGGTATAAGCTACTTGAATATAATATCTTTTATCAGCTTGGTTACATACAAAGTCAACTTCAGTTTTCTTTAATACACTTTTGCCTTTATTATTTTGTTCGTATAATTCAACAACACCAACATCAACGTTATAACCTCGCATAACAAGTTCATTATAAATTATGTTTTCCATAAGTCTAGGCTGTTCAAGTTCTCTAAAATTTAATCTAGCATTTCTTAAACCTAAATCAGAAAAATAATACTTTAATGGAGAATTAATGTAACCTTTACCAATGATATCATAACGTTTAGGTGTAGAAATTAAAAATGAATCAGCAAAGTATTCAATATACTTCTTAATTGTTTCTGGATGAATTCTTATATGTTTAACTGAAATAAAAGTATTAGAAAGTTTTGTAGGGTTAGTAAGTGAACCAATAGAGGAAGAAAGAAAATCAAGAAGTTCGCCTAATTCATTAACATTTATTACTTTGTTTCTATCGATAATATCCTTCAAATAAGTTTCTTCAAAAATGTTATTTAGGTATTTAACTTTATCTGCTTCTGTTTTGAATTCAAATAATTTAGGAAGACCACCATACACTGAATATTCGTTATATGCTTCGTCATTAGAACCTTCAAATACCTGTTTAAATTCTTTAAAAGATAATGGATTAACATGTATTTGCCAACCACGACCTCTAAATTCTGTTATGACATCTTTCGATAAGAATTTGGCATTGCTTCCTGTAACATAGACATCTAAATTATCTTTTCTTAAATAACCATTTAAGACAGCCTCAAAATTATCTAATAATTGAATTTCATCTAAAAGAATATAGTACATATCGTTATCTACTATTTTGCTTTTAATATAATCGTTAAATTTTTTAGGATCAACTTTTCTTTTCTTAATATGGATATCTAATACATCTTCACCAATTAAGTCTAAATAATCTTGAGAATCAAAAGCAAATTTGATGATATGATTAGGAGTGATATGGTTGTTTAATAGGTAATCATTAAATAGTTTAAATAGTAAAAAAGATTTTCCAGAACGTCTAATACCAGTAATCACTTTAATCATTCCATTGTGTTTAGAATTGATTAATTGGTTTAGATAAAAGTCTCTTTTTATAATCATATTGACACCTCGCAAGATATTTTATGGGTTTACCCATATTTTATTCATTGTTATTTTATCATAAAAATAATAGGGTTGCAATGAAATCGATAAGACAAACAAGATATTTTAAAGGTTAACCCTTAAACTAATCACTAAACAAAAATTTCATAATTATACTCATTTTAGATAAATAGTATGTCAAGGTAGATAGTTTTTGATATTAGAAGATATACTTACTTAAATAAATATGAAGTTTAGACTACCTATAATAGTTATGTGGATTTATTAATTAAAAAATTGTATAATATTTATAAACCATTTTTGAACATTTATACACTATATAGTTGTAAGAGGTAAAACAAGATGAATGACAAAGAAAAATTAATTGAACAACTATTATCGCAGATGAATAAAATATTCTTTTTTTGTGTAAAAAGATGTAATAGCAGAATAGATGCCGAAGATTTATCCCAAGACATTTTATTAGACATTATAGTAAACATTAATAAAGGAATTAATATTAAAAACTTTAACTACTATATATGGCAAATATGCAAAAATCATTATAGTAAATATGTAGCAAGAAATGTAAAAAATAAAGAAACTATATCTTTTGTTGAAAAAGTTAGTAAACTCAACAATGAATTGAATTCTTTAGACAATTTAGTTAATGCCGAAAAAATTGCAATGATAAATGCTTCAATAAAATTACTTTCAAGCGACTACTCACAGATACTGTACTCGTATTATATAGAAGATAGATCTTTGTCATACATAGCCAAAAAATTAAACCTACCTCTTGGAACAATTAAATCCAGATTGTTCAATATAAGAAAAAAACTTAAGGAGTATTTAAAAATGGAAAGATTAAATGGAAAAAAAGCATTTGTGCCAAAAAGATTTACAACTTCTATGGCAGGATGGGGAGCAATTAATCCACATCACTACACTAAGTCATTAATTAATAAAAACATACTATTTCATTCATATGATAATCCTTGTACATTAGAAGATTATTCTTTAGAACTCGGTATATCCATTCCATATATTCAAGAAATTGTTAATGAATTGGTTAACGCCACTTTATTAACGAAAATAGGAAATAAATATGTTACTAATTTCCCTATTATTACAAAAGAAACCAATATACAACTATCTAAAGTAATTCAAGAAAAAGGTAAAGCGTATGGACAAATGTTAGTGGAATTTGCAAATAAACATTTTGTAAAATTTAAAGAAATTATTAATAACGAACATTTTTCTGATAATGAACTAATGTGGGTATTTATGTTCTATATTAATAGAATTGCAGAACAATATCCAATTGATAAAAAAGGAGAAGAAAGAAAATTAAAATATAGACATATAGATAACAAAGGGGCATGGGATTTTCATATGTCAGAAGAAGACCATGAATCCAAAACGATGTATCCGATCAACGAAATTTGGTTTGGCAATTTAAATAATTTGGGTATACAAGGTATTTGTCATCCTGCAGGACGTTTTGACAGCGATGAAGCTATTTTTAAAACTATTTGTTATCACAATTGTATAAACGGCAGTGGTGATTCAGACAATTTCAATCTTGAATATATTGAATATATTATTAAAAATGCGACAATAAAATATTCACAAATTGAAAAAAATCAAAAATATAAAGTTGATTTTTTAATTGATAATAATTATTTATACATTGAAAATGATAAATTAAAATTTAATTTCGTTGTGCTAAATCATTCTCAATTCAAAGAATTAAATTCATATTTTGAATATCATGAAGAGCTAAAAACTATAAAAGAACAAAGAAATAAGATAGTTGATAAAATTAAAAATATTATTATGAATAGTTTGCCAACATTTTTACATGTTGATGCTGATTATTTATCAACAGGATACTACTATGAAAATATTAGAGAATATGTAATTCGAGCGTTTGCAGAAAATGGCTTAATTAAACCAAATAACACAAACAAGAGATTTAATTTTAATGCATACGCTTGGACATTTAGTGACTAAGTTTATGATTAATTATTCAATTAAATTGCTTAGCTTTCTAATAGAAATTATGCCATTTCATAGGAAATTCCACATTTTTATTCATACCAATCTTTCAAAAATAATATTTATTAAAAAACAAATTATATTAAAACAAAAATTTTTGTTTAATTATTACTTTATAGTCTGATTTTCTTTATTAAAGATAAAATGCTTTCTTTGCTTAAGAATTGCTTTAACATATCATAATCATTTATTTCGACATCTTGACTAGCAAGATATAATTTATAAATCAATTTATCGTAAAAATTCATTGAATCAGTCATCATAAATTCTTGATTTTTATAGCTTTCATCGACTAAAACTAGCAAACATCTTCTAATCATGGAAAGAAGTGAATCTTCAATCCAATATGAATAAACGATATTTTCTTTTTCTAATTGTTTCATACGAATATAAATTTCTACGCCATCGTCTGCATCATGCCATAAATCAACGAAAGCATAATCAAATCTCTTATCTTTTTTTGCAAAAGTCAAAGCATCTTCGCATACAATATTAATTTTTTCTTTATTTGGAAATTGATTTAAAAGATACTTTTTAAAAAGAGAAATAACATTTTCATCTTTTTCAATTATTGTGATTTTCTCGACACTTTCTTTTAAACTACACATAAAAGGGAAATATCCTAGCCCCAATCCATAAACCACAATCTTTCCACTTGCTTGCTGAATGCTTTCTTTCATTGTGTTCATTTCATGAGGTGTAATGCTCATCCATACCTTACCATCTTGTAATACTGCTAAATAAGGGAATGTTTCTTTAAAAAAAGCTAAATGGGTTTTTTCTAAATAAAATTGATTTTCATCAACATAGACATCTTGGCTTACAAATCCCTCATATGGAGCATAATAATTATAAAAAAGTTCCCAATTTTGCTCTTTTATATTTTCACATTGAATTGTTTTAAAAAATGGGTTAGATAAATATTCTTCACTAGAAAGGCATACAATATCATTTCCACCATGCTTTTTAATTATTTTTTCTTCTATGCTATTTTCTTTAATTTCTTCAACATACAATAAGGCTTGATAAAAAGAACCATATTTTTTTATCATTTCTTCTTGGATAGTGGCATAATTTTCAAGCAAATAATGATTATAAAATTCTCCCAAAAAAATATTTTCATCTAAAGTATCCATTAGTTGTTGGTATTCTTTTTCTTTTATATTTATTTTCATTACTTAATCTCCTTTTATTAATTTATTTAATATTTTTTCGATATTGCTTAAACGTTTATTTAATTCATCCACTTTTTCTTCTAAAGTGATACTTTTTGGTTGTTGAATAAGATTTAAATTTTTGCAAACTAAAATATTTGTTTTACTTTCAAGGCAAGAACATTTTATAAAATCTAATTGTCCTGGTTCAAAATAATCTTTTGTAATACGCATATTATTCGTAATTGAAAATAACTCTGAATGTATATCACAAACATCCCCTAACATAAATTTTAAAAAAGCCACGAAATTTTCAGATTTCAAATTTCCTGTTATTACAAAACCATTTTTAGGAATTAGGAATTCATAATTATGATAATGATGTGGAAACATATCTCTTACAAATGGCAAATAATTATCTAGCAAATGAAAACAATCCAATTTTTTTACATCTTCTATTTGGCAATGATAAAAAATGTCTGATGGCGTTCCATATCCAAAACCTGGACGCTCGGACATATATATTAAGGTATTCTTTTCATCAAACGCTAACACAATATCTTCTAAACTATCACTTGCGCGATAAATCTCATTGGACTGACAACGATGACGATTCGAAATCGTCTTTGCCTTAGGCGCAATGGAATCATGAATTTCAAAATCGGTCCATACAGAAAAATTAGATACTTGATTGTATGTAATGACAAAATCATGAATTATAAAATCTAAAATCTTTTGGTTATGATCTTCTTTATTTTCAAATCCGACCAAATAATTTAAAGAAACGCGATAATGTTGAGCAATTTTTATTAAAGTAGAAATATCGGGTGTTGTTTCACCCTTTTCCCATTTTGAAACACTTTGAAAAGAAATAAATAATAAATCTGCCAAATCTTTTTGTGTCTCTTTATGTTTTTCACGCAAACTTTTAATGTTATTTCCTAAAACACTCATAAATCTCCATCCTTATTCAATTAAAAATAGAATTATATACATATAATACTCTTACTTGCCTTTTTTTGCAATTATATTCTAGTTTAAAGAGAATATGTCTTCTTTCTTTCACTCATACAATGATTGCTATTTTAAAAATTATATGAAAAAATTTGAATATAAGAGAGGGTTTTACAATGAGAAAAACACAAAAAATAATACTAGCAAATTTACTTTTACTTTCTTTAGTTGGTTGCAAGAGCAATAAAAAAGATGAGATAGTATCTAACAATGATTTTTTTATCATATCTAACATCCAAGATCAATTTAGTGAACAAGAAAACGAAAAGATATATAAACTTTATGCTGAACATGACGATCATTATGTTTTTAAAACAAAAAACAATATTTCTTTATCCATTCTAGATGAAAAAAATAAAACTCTTGCTCAAGAAAATCAAGAAATATCAATTGAATTAAATAAAAATCAAAAATTTTATTTAAAGGTTAAAAACAATGATTCAAGCGCTCAAAACATTAAAATAAATGTACAATATATGAACCAACCCATCAAATTACCTTATACAACGAATTTCAAAGAGCAAAAAATAAATACAAATTATAGTGAAACTAATGGGCTACTTAAAGCAAGTTCATTAAATTATGTTAAAAGAGAAGGTGGAACTTATATTTATTCAAACAACCCTGAATTATTCACAGATTTAGATTTGAATCAATGTATAATGCAAAACAATCAATTGCAAGGTGATATATATATGGCTTTTGAACATGCCAATTATTCAAGTAAAGCCACTACTTATTTAGGTTATAAATTAATTAATAATGAAAATCATGATATATATGTCACGATTGAAAATGTTGGCTTTCAAGCAGGGGGTAGTTGGTTTGGTCAAAAAGCCTGGTATGATTTTTATAACACAAAATTTCAATTACCTGAAGACTATTTTAATAATGGTAAAATTTCAGACAAATATAGTTCTTTTGATTATGGATATGTAAATTATACACCTCGTATTTATACACCAACAACTTATAAATTACCAAAAGGTGAGTCTTTCTTTGTGATAGGTGGTAGCAGCATAGCTAGTTATAACCAAATTAATGTAGATAACTCTGCTAATAAAGTTTTAGGCAAAAATCAATGTAGCAATGGCCAAGTCAAATTTAAAATAACCGGAGGTAAAGCTACTGGAAAAATGTTTATTTATGACAACATCAATAAAATTAATGATGATATGCAAGAAGTTGGATATGTAACCATCCGAAATGGGAAAGATTATGGACGTCAATATCAAGGAATGGCCAAACATCATGGTGTAATTGATAATGATTTAATGTGGGAATTTAATGACTTAACAAAATCTGCTTCTTTACCTGTAAAATACAGCAATCAATATGCAACAGATATATCCAAAAGAGCTCCTTATGAAGTTTATAATAATCAAAAACATGATACGGATGAGATCACAGATGCAAAAAAAGAAAGCCAAAACAAATTTTCCTGCCATAAACTTAGAACTAATTCTATTGTTCTATAGACTTTAGCAAACAGAATGTTATACCGACTATTCCAATCTATTCTTTCGTACCCATGCCTGAAGATCATCCTTTTGTCTTATGACAAATCACTCTATCTGTTCTGTTTCAGGCAGACTTTGTTCATTCTCGTCCTCATCGATCAAAATAGCCCAAAAGAGCCACCATAACAGCAATCCTGCCAACAACACGGCACCTATTCTTATCCAAAGTTTACGTTTCATACACTTCATTTTAATGATTTATTAACTGATATATTAAAACCATTCCGCCACCCGAAATGTTCATTTATAAAACCAATTTAAAGTAATAAGATTATGAATAATGGAAAATTCTTTGCCGGACTGGCACTAGGAGCGCTGGTCGGCAGTGCATTAAGTTGTTTTGCGCACAGCAACAGAGGTCGCAAATTGAGAAGAGACGTGTATGATGCCATTCAGGACTTACAAGAAGATGCAAAAGACCTGGCTCATCATGCAAAACATAAAGCAGAAGAAGTAAGCAGTGAAGTAGCCGGAAAAGTAGGTGAGAAAGTGGAAGAAGTGAAAGGGAAAATACACGAAGCTGCAAATAAATAAAAAAAAAGTAAGTTTTTCTTTGGAGTTTAAAACAAAACGCTTACATTTGCCCCAAAATAAAAACAGATTTTATGAATAGAATCATGGTAAATACATATTGGTGGCGTTTCTTACAACTAAACAAGTCGTAAGGGAACCAGACCATGTATATATACCTGACATTCTAAAAGGATATTCAAACTGAAGGCCTGTCGTACTTACGACAGGCCTTTTTTCGTTAGTGCAATTAACATTAAAATATAGAACGACAATGAAAACTTATCAGGTAAACAAAGAAGGTTATTATGGCGAATTTGGAGGGGCGTATATTCCCGAAATCCTTCACCGCTGTGTGGAAGAATTGCAGAATGCCTATTCCAAAGTATTGGAAAGTGAAGGATTCAAACAAGAATTCCACCAGTTACTACGCGACTATGTAGGACGCCCTTCACCTCTTTACCTGGCAAACCGGCTAAGCAAGAAATATGGCTGTAAGATCTACCTGAAACGTGAAGATTTAAACCACACCGGAGCACATAAAATCAATAATGCCATCGGACAGGTGTTACTGGCAAAACGTATGGGGAAAAAACGTATCATTGCAGAAACCGGAGCTGGACAGCATGGGGTGGCCACCGCTACGGTATGCGCTTTGATGAACATGCAATGCATTGTTTACATGGGCAAGACCGATGTAGAACGCCAGCATATCAATGTAGAAAAGATGAAAATGCTGGGAGCCGAAGTCCGCCCGGTCACTTCCGGCAACATGACACTGAAAGATGCTACAAACGAAGCAATCCGCGACTGGTGCTGCCATCCGGATGATACGTACTATCTCATTGGCTCAACCGTAGGTCCTCATCCTTATCCCGATATGGTAGCCCGCTTGCAATCTGTCATCAGCGAAGAAATAAGAAAACAACTTTTGGAGCATGAAATGCGAGATTATCCGGATTACCTGATAGCATGCGTCGGAGGAGGCAGCAACG
>CAJJXN010000054.1 GCA_905197115.1 uncultured Bacillota bacterium
CAGATTTTAACGGTGTTCACAAATATATAAGAATAACCGATATTGACGAAAATTCTCATAAATATATAGGGAATCCTATTGTTTCCCCAGACTGCATACCAGAAAGAAGGTATCTCGTAAATACAAATGATATATTGTTTGCAAGAACTGGTGCAAGCACAGGTAAAACTTATTTATATGACGAAAAGGATTCTCCTCTATATTTTGCAGGGTTTCTTATTCGCTTTAATGTAAGCAAAGCTAATCCTTCCTTCATTTTTTATAACACACTAACAAGAAATTATAATAATTGGATAAAATTAACTTCTGCTCGTTCTGGACAGCCAGGAATAAATTCAGAAGAGTTAAAGAATTATTCATTTCAATGTCCGTCAATAAAGGAACAAACCAAGATTGCAACTTTTCTTAATTTGTACTATAAGAAGATTGAGTTGCAGAAGAAAAAAATCGAGCAATTAGAAAAACAAAAACAAGGTGTATTTAATCATTTTTTGAATAATTTAAATAATTCTCACACTTACCGTGTAATGGATGTTTTTAAGATTACTAGAGGTTTAGTCATTCCCAAATCTAATTTAAGTCTTATTAAAACCGATCAATATTGTTATCCTACTTATTCTTCGCAAACATCAAATAATGGACTTTTAGGATATTCAAAAACTTTTTTGTTTGATCAACGGTGTTTAACATGGACTACAGATGGTGCTAATGCTGGCAAAGTTTTTTTAAGAAATGGTAAATTTAATTGTACAAATGTATGCGGAGTTCTACTTGAGAAAGATGAGTTTAACGGATATGCAAATAATTTTGTTGAAATGTTATTAAACACATTAACTCCGAACCATGTTTCGTATGTTGGCAATCCTAAATTGATGAATAATGTAATGGGGTCAATAAAATTAACCTTACCATCACTTACAGAAATGAAAACATATAGTAATTTGCTGGCAAAGTTAACACTAAAAACTCAATTGGAACAACAAAAACTGGAATTATTAGAAAAATACAAGCAAGGTTTGCTTCAAAAAATGTTTATTTAAAGGATAATCTTAAATCGGATTATCCTTTTTCATTTGTTTCTCTTGTAAAATATAATGTGCCAAATTTTACAAAAGGAGAGAAATATGATTGAAGAGTTTAGAAAAAGCCTAAAACAAACAAATTTATCTACCAATACAATTGATTCTTATATTAGGTCTGCAAAGCAATTTTTTGTAATGTATGAAGGAAGTGTTTCAAAGAAAAATTTAATTTCTTACAAAAACTTTCTTATAGAAAATTACAAGCCCAAGACTGTAAATCTTCGTATTCAAGCGCTTAACAAATACCTAGAGTTTATTAAAAAGGGAGAATTGAAACTAAAATATATTAAAGTTCAACAACGAACTTTCTTAGAAAATGTAATCAGTGATGCAGACTATAAATATTTTAAAAACAAACTGAAACGCGATGGGAGAATAAATTGGTATTTCGTTGTAAGATATCTTGCTGCCACAGGTGCAAGAATATCTGAACTTATTCAAATAAAGGTTGAGCATATTCAAGCGGGTTATCTTGATATTTATGGCAAAGGAAGTAAAGTGAGGCGAATATACATTCCTAAGGCACTAAGGAATGAAACTCTCTCATGGCTTCAAAAAAGCAATATAGAAAGTGGTTATTTCTTTTTAAACAGAATTGGCACAAGAATAACTGCACGAGGTATTGCATACCAACTTAAAACGTTTGCAATAGAATATGGGATAAATCCAAAGGTCGTATATCCACATTCTTTTAGGCATCGCTTTGCTAAAAACTTTTTGGAAAAGTATAATGACATATCTTTACTTGCAGACTTAATGGGACATGATAGTATTGAAACAACCAGAATTTATTTAAGAAAAACAGCAACGGAACAACAAGAATTGGTAGATAAAATTGTTACTTGGTAAAAGAAAAAGAGCATTTTAGAATAATGCTCTTTTTATTATTTCAGTCCCAATTCTTTAAGATATGGTTCTAATTCCTTATCTACTTCTGCGATTTGCTTATCTATTTCATCTATTTGTTTTTGAACTTCATGCAAATCAATAGGTTCCTCTTCCTCAAAAGTATCTACGTATCTTGGAATGTTTAAATTATATTCATTTTCTTTAATTTCAGATAGTTTTGCTACATGACTAAACTTTTCTATTTCTTTACGATTTTTATAAGTGTCAATAATTTTATCAACGTCTTCATCTCTTAAAATGTTTTGATTTTTACCTTTTTCATAGCATTTTGACGCATCAATAAATAAAACATCATCATTATTTTCTCTACATTTCTTAAATACAAGAATAACTGTAGGAATGCTTGTACCAAAGAATATATTTGCTGGTAAACCTATAATAGCATCTAAGTAGTTCTTTTCTTTTATCAAATATTCTCTAATAGTACCTTCAGCAGCGCCTCTAAACAAAACACCATGAGGAAGTACCACAGCCATAGTTCCTTTATCATCTAATTGATAAATCATATGCTGAATAAACGCATAATCTGCTTTTGATGCTGGGGCAAGTTTTCCATAAGCGCTAAATCTCTCGTCTAATAAAAATTTAGGATCAGCACTCCATTTTGCAGAATATGGTGGGTTTGCAACTACAGCTTCAAATTTTAAATTTAAATGTTGAGGATTTTCGAGTGTGTCATCATTTTTAATATCAAAGTTTTGATATGGGACATCATGCAGTAGCATATTCATTCTTGCTAAATTGTAGGTAGTAGAAATTGATTCTTGACCATAAAACTTACTTACATTACATTCCTTCGCCACACGAAGAAGAAGGGAACCAGACCCACATGTTGGATCATAAACATTTTTTATTTTACTTTTCCCGTTTGCAACAATTTTAGCAAGTATTTTTGAAACTTGTTGAGGTGTATAGTATTCTCCTGCCTTTTTACCTGCATTTGCGGCAAATTGCCCAATTAAATATTCATAAGCATCTCCAAGCACATCTATTTCAGTATCTTCGTGAGAAAATTGAATATCAGCAATGGTTGCCATAACTTTTGCAATTAGTTTGCCTCGGCTTTTATAGTCTTTACCGAGTTTTGTAGAACTTAAATCCATATCATCAAACAAATTCTCAAAATCATCTTGACTTGCGGTTCCCATAGTACTATCTGCGATTTGATTAATAGCTTTTTGCAATAATTCAATTTCAAAATCATTAGTTTCAATACTTGAAAGAAGATTGTTGAAAAGATATTGAGGTTCTATAAAATAACCAATTTGTTTTTGTAAAGTGTCTTTCAACACATCTCTATATTCTTCATTTTTCCAAGCAAGTAAAAAAGTCATATCAGGATCATCTTTTAATAGTTCAGCAACACGCTTTTCTACTTTTTCAGAAAGATATCTATAAAAGATTAAACCTAAGATATAATTTTTAAATTCACTTGCATCCATGTTCCCCCGCAAGTCATTTGCAATAGTCCAAAGCTTTGCATGTAATTCTGCTTGTTGTTGTCTTTGTTTTTCACTAATACTCATAGTTTTCTCCTATTCATACTTTTCAATGTTGTCGATTATAAAATTTCTAATTTCTTCTGTTTTTTTATATTTCGTTAATAATCCACATTGAAGATTATCCATTATTTTTGCTTCATTAATTATTCCTGAGAATTCATAATCAGATATCATTTCTTTTAACATTTCCGTTTTAAAATTGACTTTAGTTGCAAACTCTTCAATTTCTTTTGTTCTTTCTTCGCTCATAAATTTGCTAAACTCATCATCTATTACAGCATCTTCAGTTAAGTTTGGCATAACATTTAATAAGAACTGTCTAACCAATTCGATCTTTAATCTCAATTCTTCATTAGTTACATTTTGCAATTTCTTTAAGATATCATCAATGTCTTTTTCTTTTTCATCAGAATTATTCATTCTAACATTTCTAATTAATTGCATTATGTATTCAAAGTTAATTTTGTCAGTTCTGATAAGTTCTGTGCAGAAGTCTATGTATTTAAGAATTGATGATTTTTCTATAACTGAAGATCTTGCCAAATCTGAATATTTACTCTTGTAGTCTTGATATTCTTGTCCTGTTATATTTTTAATTTCTTTATTAAACTCAAAATCCAAGAAACTTTCCAAATGCATAAGTGTTCTAGCAAGTTCTCTAAATGCATATACAAACTCTCTTTGTTTGCTTTCTTCTTTTAGGAAGTCAACATATTGTGGCGTAGGCGCGATAGCTCTTAAAAATTCTAAATCTTTTTGGAATTTGTCTAAATAATATTGTTTATCTTGCATTAATACAACATCTACATTGTCAGTATTACTAAACAACATTATGGCTTCATCAGTTCTTTTCTTTAGATTTCTATAGCAAACAATATTTCCATAAGGTTTGGTACTATCATAAACTCTGTTTGTTCTTGAGAATGCTTGAATTAAATCGTGATATTTTAAATTTTTGTCTACATACAATGTATTCAGTAACTTGCTATCAAATCCAGTTAACAACATGTTTACAACAATAAGTATATCAATTTCAGCATTTTTCATTTTTTTGCAAACATCTGCGAAATATCCAGTGAAGTTTTCTGTGCTAAAATTAGTCCCAAACATAGCATTGTAATCTTTAATACATGATTCTAATTCATCCCGACTATGTTTATCTCTTCCTTCATATTCTTCATTTGCTCCGAATGTGAAGATTGTAGCAACTTTCAAATCTGTATCTTTGCTTTTAAACAATTTATAATATTTGACAAGTGTAGGTATACTTGAAACCGCAAAAATAGAACAAAACTTTCTGTTATGAGTTTTTGTATCATGATGTTTAATTATGTGTTCTGTTATTTTATTTAATCTTTCTTCATGATTGTAAACTTCATCAACATCAATTCCTTTTACTTTTTCGTCATCTTGCAAATCCTCTTCGTTAATATCTTCTCTAATTGTATTTACATATTCTACAAAGAAACCAAGAACATTATTATCATTGATTGCATCTTTAATTAGATAGTTGTGTAAACATGCCCTTTCTTCTTTCCCATTGCCAAATAAATCTGCTGTTGTTCTATCATCTTGGCTTTTATTTTCTTTAAATCTAGGAGTTCCTGTAAATCCAAAATACTGTGCTTTCTCAAAATACTTATTTATTTGTTTATGCATATCGCCAAATTGAGAACGATGACATTCGTCAATTATAAATACAATTCGCTCGTTTTTATAAGGTTCAAGAATAGATGCATACTTTTTAACAGCATTAGACATTTTTTGAATAGTGGTAACTATTAGGCGTTTGTTTTGATCTTTTATTTGTTTTACTAAAACATCAGTTCTATCTGTAACATCTACAGAATCTTTTTCAAATTTATTAAATTCTTGTATAGTTTGAGAATCTAAGTCTTTTCTATCTACCAAGAAGAATACTTTTTTTACAGATTGACTCTCTGCAATAATTTGACTTGCTTTGAAACTTGTCAGGGTCTTCCCCGAACCAGTAGTATGCCAAATGTAACCATTATTTTTGCTATTTATTGCTCTATCTACCAAAGCTTCAACGGCATAAATTTGATAAGGCCTCATAACCATTAGGACTTTATCTGTTTCATTTATAACCATATATCTAGCAACGATTTTAGATACAAAACATTTTTCAAGGAAAGAGCAAGTAAAATCATTAAGATTTGAAATTCTTTTATTCTTATCGTCAGTCCAGAAAAATGTTAAACTCTTTTGGAATGGTTTGTCAGAATTCGCAAAATACTTTGTATTAACTCCATTAGACACAACAAAAACTTGAATAAATCTATATAATCCATGATAAGAATGTTTTCTATACCTTTCTATTTGGTTAATAGCTTCATCCATTGGAATACCACGTCTTTTCAGCTCAATTTGTACAATAGGAAAACCATTAATCAAAAGTGTAACATCATATCTATTTTTATAAGTTCCCTCAACAGTGGTTTGATGAGTTACTTGAAAAATATTTTTGCACCATTGTTTACTATTAAAGAACTCTAAGTTAATTTCAGTACCATCGTCACGAACAAGGGGCATCTTATCTCTTAATAATTTTGCACTTTGAAAAACACTTTTTCCGTCTAAAAAGATTTTTACTCTTTCAAACTCTGCATCAGTAAAAGGTTTGCTTTTCATTTTGGATTGATTATGTAGGTATAGTTGAGTTCTAAAGTTCTTCTCTAATTGGGTCTCATCATTTATAATTATACTTTTATATCCCAAACCAACTAATTGCTCTAGAAGTTGTTTTTCTAGTTCAGCTTCGCTTTGGTAGTCCATAAGATTCTCCTTAATTTATATTTTTCTTTGATAGAAATCATAATATTCTGTCAAAGGTTTTCCATTATATTGGAAGTGGAGGATTCCATTAATTGCTTTTGTTGTGTTCAACAAAAGCTTTGCAAGTCCTGTTAAATACATTGTTTGTCCGTTGTATTTAATTTTTCTATCATCTACCACATAACACTTTATATTTGTGTCGTGTATGTATTCTAGTTCAGAACCAACCGGAATGTTGCACTTAGCAAAAGAAAAGTTTTCGTTTCGCGATGATATTTCTTCAGCGAGTTGTTCTGCTTGTTTTTCTTCTTTATTTGGAGCAATAAGTTTAAGATTGCATTCCATTCCATTAATTTCTGCAATTGCCCTTAACAATTCAAAGGCATCTTCTGGTGACATTGCATAAAATTCTCGAATTCTCTTTTTACCTTCAAAGCTTTCAATTGACCTAAGGTCTGGATTTAGTCTGTCAATGATTTCATGTATTTTTTATCCGACAACCTAGAACTAACCTCATAAGTTGCATAAACTCTAAAAGCAAAAGGAATACATTCGCTTCTATTTAATTGTGCTAATCTCTTATTAACATCATCTGCATAACCAATTTTCACATATTCTGGGAATGATGGATTTGTTAAAATATAAATCACACCTGCTTTTTCCATAGTAAAATCTCCTATATAGAACTAAGTATAACATAAAAATACAAATTTTGTATGGTTTTATTAAATAAATTCAAAAATATTTAATTTATATTTTGGGTGTTAATAAAAAGAACCGAACCTGGAACTATATCTTAGGAGGAGATTGTTCTACCCCATATATTTAATTTTTTTGTTAAAAGACTTGCAAAAGAATTGAAAGTACGGTAAAAGACAAACACCTGTAAAGAGGTGTTTATGAAACAAATAATTGATTTAGTAAATAAGTCTTTTATTGATTCCGAAGAACTAAAAACTCAAAAAAAGTTACTGAAAATAAAATGAATTTTGTTTCTAGTTTAACAGATGAGCAATGTATTAAGTTCTTGAAGTTATGGGTAGAAGTCGAGAACATGATTAAAATGCAAATAGAAGATTATATCAAGCATACTCACAAGATATGTAAAGATGTGTTTAGATTGAGGTAGTTTATGAAAGCTAGATTTGTATGTAATGTTTCTAATGCTAGGCTACTTAGAAATAGAATTGATAAGGATGAAGGTTTTGAGGTTGAATATGTGATTGACAGAGTTGTTCTTCTTTCAAAACGGGAGTTTATACCTTTCCGTGAACACTTAATGGAAAATGAGCCAAATATTGCCAAGTATCAAGAAGATATGTTTATTGATGAGCAAGGTGTATTTCATGTCCTTATGTTTTGCTGTATTCAGTGTAATGTAATGATACTCGTTTATAGCGATGGTGAGAAATATGCCAAGTATTGCTCAATAAAATCAAATAGAGGTGTGAAAGTTGAACCACGTTTTACAACTAGTCAGAGATCTTTTAGAAACTGAAAAGATGACAGCAGAAATGCAATTACAATTAAACAAAATTTGTGAACTTGAAGATGCTTTTGTTAAAGGCTTTTCAAAATACAATTGGAAGGAATAACTTAAGTTGGACATAGAAAAAGGTCAACTTCATAACCTTGAAATTGACCATGTGATTGAGATTACAAATAAAGTTTGTAGGGAGTTGTTTTTAGATTAACATACTATCTTCGTGGATCCTTGTCAGTAATACCATAATACTCATCTAAATCATATTTAATTTGCTTTCTCATATTTGATAGACTTAAAATGATATTAGACTTTTCTTTTTTATCAAAGTATTTTATAAACATATATAGTCGATGATTTAATTCTTTGCTACAATAAGGATACCAGCTAAGCCAAGCTTGTTCAATCTTTGATTCTTCTAAAACATTTTCTTTATCAAGATTTTGTTCTAAATAATTTATATTTTTAAGAATTTGATTATATGCGTCCATTCTTTTATACATAAATTCCTTTTTACTTTCTTCTCTATTTTCTAACAACGTCTTCCTTAAGTTTGCTTTTGTAACAACTATATTCCCAATTAAAGAAACTGCACCTGTGATTAAAGATGCTCCTAATGTTAAAATAATAACTTGCCAATCCATATTATTTCTCCTATCGCTTTTATTATAGCATACTTAAACGTTATTTGTAGTATTTTTTTAGCAAAAACTTCAAACTGCACCAAAAACCGAAAACTAGGTAAAAGTGCACCAAATCGTCACCGCGATTTTGTGTGAGTTTAATTAAAAGTTGGAAAAGATAGTCAATTTGGTTGAGATTTTGGACTAAATTGATTATATTTTGATGATAGTTAATGAAATGAGTGATAGATAGGTTATTTTAATGATTTTCTATTGCTCCTAAGGGAAAATTAGGGGTTCGAGTCCTTCTGGGAGCACCATTTATATTAAATATACTGCAAGTTTTTTATATTAAAAAAGCCAACCTGTTTAGGTTGGCAATTTTTAATTTATTGTCTTTTTCTATAACCGCATTTTTCGCATACGCCATTTTCATTGAGCGCAATTCCGCAAAGTGGGCAACGTTCTAATGAAATCCTTGATGGGAATTCTGCAGAACCTGCGTTAACTCCGCTTGTAAATGTAAGTTTAACAATGTTCAATTTGTCTTTTAATAGGTCATATACAATTTTAATCATTCCTTCAACAGTCATTGTTTCTTTTGTTACAACCAATCTGCATTCTGGGTAAGCAGTTGCAAGTTCAGTTTTAAATGCTGGACCTTTCATAGTGTTGCTTGGCGCGCCATTTCTAATTCCTTGTTCTTCATAAACTTTCAAAATAGCTGGAAGAAGTGGGTCATCTTCTCTCAAAACTAATGCGTGGTCGAAATTTTGCAAAACCTCCCAAGCAGTTTTTTTAATTTCATTGCAAGGGAAAACCATATTTACCCCTTCATTTACTGAATCTTCAACTTCGATAGTTAAAGTTCCTGTGTGTCCGTGCAAATATTGCGCTTCACCTTTAAACCCATAAAAACGGTGAGCATATTGCAAGTCAATAGATGTAATACTTCTCATTTTATTCTCCTTTTATTTTTTGACATTCTTCGCAAATGCCTTTAAACATAAGGTCATAGCCATCAACTATAAATCCGTGTGAATTTTTTATGGAATTTTGCAAATTTTTAATAAAATCCATATCCACATCAACAACTTTGCCGCATTTAACACATCTTATGTGATAATGATTTTCGCAGATATGGTCATAATGGTCCGCCCCAGCCGGAACTTCTAATCTACGAATTTCACCAGCATCAGCAAGCTCTTTCAAATTGCGATACACGGTTGTTTTGCTAATATTTGGATAATTAGCAACAACACCCTCATACACTTCTTCAGCAGTGGCGTGGCATTTTAATTTTCGCACCATTTCCAAAAC
>CAJJXN010000055.1 GCA_905197115.1 uncultured Bacillota bacterium
AGACTTGCTCGATCCGAAAACCCAGAAGCTACTTAATGACAACGTTTTTCGCGTTCCGGCAACCTCGGACGTCATCGCCACACTGCCATTTGCTATTGTACCAAAACCACATATAAAAGGCAAGTATTTTTTAAATTTTCTTCTTTTTTTATTGTTAAGTTCGAAAAATGTTTTTTATAAAATAAAAAAGCGGTTCAAAAACCGCTTTATTGATTCAATTTATAAAATCTTTCCACCATGTCATCAATGCTTAATGTAGGATAACCTCTTAAATAAGTCCATACCGTATCATTAAATGGTTTATACCAATGTTCAGGCACTTTTTCAATCCCTAAACATGATCCAACAATACTGCCGACCGTAGCCCCATTACAATCATTATCAAGACCCATTGCAATAGAATTAGACAAACACGCCGTAACATCTTTTCCACCAAGTATTAAAGCAAATACGACTGCACACATATTATTGATTGTATGTACTCGATTCATTCCTTCAAATTTGGCATCAATTAATTGACGAGCATGTAGATAATCTTTTAATTTACCTTCATATGAAAGCGCCCATTGAAGTGCCTCATATAACTCACTTGTTTTTGGAATTTGAGTCATCCCAATTTTAATTGCTTCTAATGGCTCCTCTACAACAAATGCCGCAGCAATAGAAGCAGCAGCAAACATTTCACCATATATTCCATTTTTGCGATGTGTTAAATAAGCATCGTTAAAACATAAACGTGCTGCTCCTTGGGGATTTCCCGCTTCAACATATCCAAAAGCATCAGCACGAATAGCCGCACCAATCCATTCAACATACTCATTATAATCAGCAGCATGAATCGCTTTTGTTCCTTTTTTTAATTCTTTTAACGCTTCATCTTCTGCCGTACAAGCAACAGGTAAAATATCCATCCATAGTTGTCCCACATCATCAAGTGTATAATTCTTTCCATACTTTTCTAATAATAAAAGATTTAAAACTGTATAGGTAATATCATCATCAACTGGCACTTTATTCAAATGTTTACGTGTATATTCAAAACGTTGATTTGTTTCATATTGATAATTATTTGGATCCGTTACTTCTTCCCAATAATCTTTTGGCGGGTATTCCATATTCGATTTTTTAGCGAGTTCTTGCATGACTTCTATTGCATAATTTTCTACTGGGACTCCTAAAGTACATCCTGCACAACGACAAGCCCATGCTGCTTTCAAACGACTTTTTAATTGGGTAGGCTGAATCGCTTTCATGTCACTATTTTGTGGACGTAATTTTAAAATTTCATTTAAAGTTGAGGGTTGCTTACAATCTTCCATCTTATTCACTCCAATCGTATTTTTAATGTAGCAAAAACATAAAACAATTTCAATATTTTCTATTTTCCATTTTGTTTTTTTTCTTGAACTCTACAAATTATCTTATTTGATAATTTACGAGAAATAAAACGTTCAAAAAAGACACCTAATTTTCCTTTTATTCCTGGAATGACAATGGTTTTTTTCTTAAACATAGCATCAATCCCTATTTGAGCGACTTTTTTAGCAGATAATTCTTTCATATGAAATTTTACATTAGCTACTTGATTAAATTCCGTTTCAACTGGTCCTGGACATAAAGCAGTCACAGATACGGGATGTTTCGCTTTTTTTAATTCATAATTTAATGCTTCTGATAAATGAAGAACATATGCTTTTGTTGCATAATAAGTTGCCATTTTAGGACCTGCTTGAAAAGCCGCTAAAGAAGCAACATTTAATATATACCCACTTTTTTGTTCAACAAAAATTTGTGCATATTTTTTACATAATATGTGCATTGCCTTTATATTTAAATCAATCATTGCTAATTCTTTATCTAAATCCGTTTTAATAAATTCGCCGGCATCACCAAATCCTGCATTATTTATTAAAATATCAATTTTAGGAAATTGTTCAAACAATTGATAACAAGCTTTTAAATCGATTAAATCACAAGGATACACTTCAACATGAATTCCATAAGTAGTCTCTAATTCTTTCTTTAAAATTTCTAAATTTTCTTTTCTTCTTGCCGCTAAAATCAAATCGATTTTTTTACTAGCTAAATAAATGGCCATTTCTTTTCCTATTCCACTACTTGCACCTGTCACTAATGCTCTCATTTTACCCCTACTTTCTTTTATAAAAAAAGCCTGTTTTACAACAGGCATTCGTCTTTAATTAATACGCGTATTATATTTTCGATAAAAACTAAATGATAAAACAAGCCCTGCACCAACACAAATATATGGCGAGAACTTAACAAAAGACGCATCCGCATTTCCTAAATCAATAAAGAAATTACGAAGTCCAATAACTACTTTACTACCTGCACCAGCAATACCATAAATCACACCCACTATAAATGATAATAAAAACAATGCTGCTACAGCTCCTACAAATATATAGAAAATTGTATTTTTAACTTTTCTACTCATTTTTTCCAACTCCCTTAAAATAGTTCTAGTTTATTTTACACAATTTGAAAGTTTTTTACAATACTTTTTCGTTATCTTCCTAACGATTATAACAACTAAAATAGATAATTTGATAGTTTTCTTGAAGTTTATTTAAATAATTTATCGCTTTTTGATAATTCTTATCGTCTAAATTAACAAATGGATCATCTAAAAACAAAGGATTTTTTTGTTCTAACATTTCACAAACGGCCATTCGCAAAGCAAAATAAATTAAATCTTGATACCCCTGACTAAAATAGCTTAAATCTTTTGGTTCAAATGATGTGACTAATTTAACATTTAAATTTTCATCGACAAACACATCGCTAAATTCATCGAAAGTTATCGCTTTTAAATGCTTTATAAAATATTGTTTTAATTTAGGTGAATAGTTTGTATTCATTACTTGATTAGCTTCTTGTAAAGTTTCTAAGGCAATATTTAAACTCTTAAACTGTAATTCGCATTCATGCTTTATTTGTTCACAATTCATTATTTCTGCGTTTACATTTTCATATTGTGCATCATCATAATTAGAAATTTGACCTTGCAAATGACTAATTTCATTTTCTATTTTTTGAATATCTTGTTTAATATCATTAACATTCTCTATGATTGCTTTTTGATTTTCTTTTTCTTCATCCACAACAAAGCTTTGACAAATCGTCTTTATCTCTTCTAGATCTTCATTTTTTATCGTTTCATTGGATATTTTTTTCCATTCTTCTAATTGATTTTTTAATTCATTGATTCGTTTTTCATTTTCTTGCTTTCTTTTCTTATAATGTTTTGTTGCAATTTTATAAAAAATCAGTTCTGAGATATATATCATACCAAAAACAATGCCTAAAAAAGAAAGAAAACTGATTTGGTTCAAATTGCATTTAGAAAACATTAAAAAACATATAAATACAATAAAAAACAAAATAACATCTATAATAAGAAATATTTTAAAAGGAAAAGGCTTGTACAAATTACGATTTTCTTTTATTTCAATTTCATATTCTTTAGCTGAAATAAGATTTTGTAATTGAAAATATTTTTCATATTTTTCTGCTTGTTCCTTTTGCTTAAAATAGTTGATTATATCGTCTATTTTTTCAATTTTTTCTGTTAAATTTTGTTGTTTTAATTTTAAATCTTTAATCTGTTTAATTTTATTTAAATAATCTTGATGTTTCTCTTGATTTTTATCTTGTAGTTCTCTTAGATTCGTTAGTTGCTTTAAATTATTGGTTGCAATATTTCCTTTTGTGCTACGAGTCTTTAAATCATAATTTTTCTTTTCTTCAAGTAAAGCTTCTTGAACGTTTGTAAATGATACATAAATATCCCCAGTCTTTAAAGCATTGGTTAATTTGCTTTTTAAATCCGAATCTTCGAGGTCATTCACTTGTGTATTTTTCTGTTCAATAAAACATGTTTTAACAAAAGATTTTTCATTCATTTTAAAAACAACTTCCCCCGGAATTGGATAAAATTGTTTTACTTCTATCCCTTTATCATCATAAATACTCAATGTATCTTTACCCTTACTTCCTTTAAACTCTCGATAAATATGATAATCTTTCCCTTCAAATTCAAATAAAATATCCCCACCATAAGAAGTTATTTTATTCCATGGATCATATTTTTTTCGTATACTTATATCTTTGCTTCGATTATCTTTTAATCCATAAAACATTGCTTTAATAAATTGAAGAAGAGTTGTTTTCCCAAAGCCATTGTCTTGGCAAATCATATTTAGTTGTGAATTCAAATTTAGAGTATAATCTTGTAATTTACCAAATTGTTGAATATGTATTTTTTTAATAATCACAACGATTCTCCTTTCATTTATTTTGATTAAAAGCCTTAATTCCTAATTCTTTAGCGCGTAAAAAGACTTCTTTTTCACTTTCTAAGCAATTTTTGATTTTTTCATCCATTAATTTAATAAATTGTTTTAATAATTCATTTTCAATCTCAGTTTCATCTAGTTGAATTCTATTTTTAATTTCTACATAATAGAGATCAAGTTTTTCTTCTAAATCAAGATGAGCGAGTTCAAAATCAAAATTTTCTTTAACTCGACCTGTCAAAATAACTTTATACAAATGCTTATGATAATCTTCAATTGTTTGCATTTTCTCTTTTAAAGATTCAACAATAAAAGTTTGAATTGACTCATCTTCTTTTTTATCTGATACATCTATTTTTATTTCTTTGTACATACGATTTTTTAAAGGGATGAAGGAAAAAATAATTTGATGATCTTGCAATTCATTATAGACAAATCCCTTTTGATTTAATTCGTCAAAACCTCTTCCCATCAAACATCCAGGATAGACAATTAAGGTTTGATTGTGCTGTTTTGTTTGATATTGATGAATATGTCCCATCGCCACATATATAACCTTTTTCGAATCAAGAAAATTTAAACTTAAAGGGTTTTCGCCATCTTTTAACATTGTAGCGGCTAAATCACCATGCCACATTAAAATATGATCAAAGTTCTCCTCTAATGGTTGATTAAAAAAAGTTGAATCACCATAATGAATCTTTACATTTTGATAGGTAAATTGTCTAGTTTCTTCGTTTAATATTGTTACATTACTGGAAAAAGAATAGTTCATTAACAAAGAGCTTCCACCAACCTTATCGTGATTTCCTAAAATAATGATGATTGGACAATGAATATTGGAAAATAATTGATCTACATATCGACAAGTTTGAAGAGTTGCATTTTCATTATCAAATACATCTCCACTAATTAAAATAAAATCAACTTGTTTTTCTTTAGCAAAGAATAACATTTTTTCAATGGATGATCTTAATTCAATATTTCTTTGCTTCTTTTTTTCTTTATCAAATAAATATGAAAATGAACTATCTAAATGTAAATCAGCACAATGTAAAAATGAAATCATATTATCATTCTCCTTAATTGTTATTATATAACAATCTAAATCATAAATCTAATATTAACACATTATTTTTTTGTTTCATTTCGCAATAAAATAATAAAACTATTCTTTATTCAGTAAACAAATTGGATTTTATTACATATATTGAAATGATATAGGCGGTGACACATATTCATGAAAATATATAAACTTGGAGGAAATGTTTTAAAAGATAAATCGACACGAAATAGTATTTATAAACAATTAAAAAATCAAAACGAAAAAATGATTTTAGTTGTTTCGGCCATAAAAGAAACTCCTTTTTCGACAGATAATTTGCTCTCATTATTAGAAAATAATGACGATTATTACATACAAGAAAGATTACAAACCACAGGAGAATTGATTTCTTCTTTTATTATATGTAATGAACTGAAAAATCTTTATGTGAATTGCGATGTTTTATTTCCTGAAGAAATCGGTATCATTGTAGAAAAAGAAGAGAATCAAATTCTTAATTATCAATTTGATGCTTCTATTTTAGAAGCCAAATTACAACAATGTAATATTTTAATTTGTCCAGGTTTTACAGCGATAGATCAAAACCAAAAAATAGTCAGTTTAAATCGTGGGGGTAGCGATTTAACAGCTATCCTTATAGCTAAAATGACAAACACCCCCGAAGTCACCTATTTCAAAGATGTTCCTGGTGTTGGTATTTGTGATCCAAAATATTACACAAATCATAAAATATATTCTAATGTTAGTTATGATAAAATGATTTTATTTTCAAAGCATGGGGCAAACATTTTGCAACTTGAAGCAATTAAAAAAGCGAAAGAATATAATATTCAAATGCATATCCAACATTATGCCTTACAAAATCAAGGAACACTCATTCATCATAAAAAAGGGGATAGTTCCTTAGGAATAAATATCTTAGAGAATAAAGTCTATATGGATGGTTTTAGTAATGCCAACTTGATTAAAAAAATTCTTTTTGAAAACGATTTAAAATATGATCTAATCATTTCGATGGATGAAAGCATTGAAATTACCACGAATTATCAAAATGAAAAAGACATTTTAAAAGTGATTTGTTCATCTTTATTAAGGAGTTGATTTTTATGAAAAAGTATTCAATCGCCATTATTGGAGCAACAGGAGCTGTAGGGCAACAACTTATAAAATGGTTGCACAAAAAAAATTTCCCATTTAAAACCATATCTGTTTATGCTTCTAAGAAAAGTGTCGGTAAAATCATTCGATATAATCAATATGTTTACACTATACAAGAACTAACAACTGAAATATTTAAAGATAAAGATATTTGCTTTTTTTGTACAAATGAGCATGTTTCTTCAAAATTTGTTCCTTATGCTTTAAAAGAAGATTGCATTGTTATCGATAATAGCACTTTTTATCGACAATTTAGTGATGTTCCACTCTTAATTCCTAGCATTAATAAAAGGGATTATACGAATCAAAAATTATTAGCAAATCCGAATTGTGCTACATCCATTTTATGTAGTGCACTGCATCCACTTACAAACTTGTATGCAATAAAAAAAGTGGTTGTTAGTACTTATCAATCCGTTTCAGGCATTGGTTTTCAAGCAATGAATGAGTTAAAAGTTCAAACTCGTTCATGTTTAGATGGAATTAAATATAAAAGTCTTTATTTTCCTAATTTGAAAAATAAAACGAAGTATCAAATGGCATTTAATTGTTTACCTCAAGTGGGTTGTCTGTTAGATAATAATGTTTCTACCGAAGAAATAAAGATGATTCAAGAGACAAAAAAGATTATGAAGTCAGATTTTAAATTAATTCCTACTTGTGTTCGTGTTCCTACTCTTTCTTGTCATTGCGAATCCGTATATGTAGAATTTGAAAAGAAAATCGATCTTAACCTCATTATTAAAGAAATGAAAAAACAAAAAGAAATAAAAATATCTAATAAGCTATTACCTGTCAACTCCAATTGTGCTAATCGTGAAGAAGTTTTCATTTCACGCATTCGACAAATTGATGAGTATTCTTTAGCTTTCTATATTGTGAGTGATAACTTATTGAAAGGTGCTGCCACAAATGCAATTGATATTGCTTTTTTAGCGATAGAAAGGGATTAAAATGGAATTTTATAAATATGAAGCCACTCAAAATGATTTTATTTTAACATTGAATCAAACTTTTTTAAAAGAACAAATCGTCAAATTATGCAATGTTCATCAAGGAATCGGTGCCGATGGATTAATTAATATTGATAATTTAAGAGATATTACGATTTATAACCAAGATGGAAGCACCGCAAATATGTGTGGTAATGGTCTTCGTTGTGTAGCACATTTACTTTATGAGCTTACTGCTCAAACAACAAATAAAGTAAGCATCAATAACCGACCTTTCTTTCTTACTTGGATAAATCCTCATTTAACCCAAGTTTCTCTTACTTCACCTTCTTTTATAAAAAAGAATGCCGCTCCTTATAATGGTTATTTTGTTGATGTTTTTAATACGCATTTTATTATGTTCGTAGAAGATGTAGAGCAATTTATTTTTGATGAACAATTAAAGCATTTTTCCAAAGAAAACCATTGTAATATTGAGATTATCAAACTAATTGATAGTCAAAATATAAAAGTTCGTGTATATGAATATGGAGTGGGCGAAACTTCTTCTTGTGGCAGTGGGGCTTTAGCTTGTTTTTATTTATTATCACAATTTAAGTGTGTCAAAAACCATTTAAATGTGCATCTTTTAGGAGGAACTTTAGAGGTTTTTACAGCTAATGAAGGATATTTTTTAAAAGGACCAGTCAATTATTTATATAAAGGAGAATTTGAAGATGAACAATTATGATGATTATATTTCTTCCCGACTTGGAGGAAAAGATTTTTATCAAACAGGATATTATAAATTCGAAAAATTTAGTAAAATTAAAAAAAATTATTTAAAAACAGCTCCTTATGAACTTCTCGATTTTGGAATTGGCGAAAGTGATCAAATGCCAGATTCTTCAGTAATAAATGAATTGTGTAAACAAGCATATGTCTATGAAAATCGGATTTATGCGGATAATGGAATTGAAGATTTTAAACTAGCAGTCAAAAAGCATTTAAAAGAAATATACGATTTAGATTGTGAAAAAAAACAACTAGAAGTCAATCATGTGATGGGAGCTAAAAGTGCACTATGTATTATTCCCTTTGCTTTTATAAATCAAAATGAATATATTATTTGTACTACACCTGGTTATCAAGTTTTACCGACAATTTCAAAATGGTTAATGGGAAAAGTTTATGAGGTTCCTCTTTTAAAAGAAAATGAATTCCTACCAGATTTAGAAAAGATTCCTGAAGAAGTTTATCAAAACACTAAAATATTTTTGATTAACTATCCAAATTCTCCAACCGGAGCAATTGCCACTAAACAATTTTATGAAAAATTAATTATGAAAGCATTGAAATATCATTTTTTAATTGTGAATGATTGTGTTTATGGACCCTTAACTTATTTTAATCAACCTTTAAGCATTTTTAATGTTGAAAATAGTGAAAAATGTTGCATTGAAGTTCATAGTTTATCAAAAGGATTTAATATGACAGGTTTTCGCATTGGCTTTATAGTTGCAAATGCACCTTTAATTCATATTTTAAAAGAAGTTAAAGATAATATGGATTCAGGGCAATATATACCCATTCAATATGCCGCCATAAAAGCTTTTGATATTCAAAAAGAGTTCTTAAATCATTTAAGAAATTTTTATTTAAATCGCTTGCATAAAATCTCTTCTATCTTAAATCACCATCATCTTGAATGTAAAGTTCCTGATGCAACGTTTTATCTTTATGTAAAAGTTCCGAAAAGCTTTAAAACTGCCGAAGACTTCACGCTTTATTTACTTTATCAAGCAGGTATTTATACGATTCCATGGGATGAAGCAGGTCATTATGTTCGTTTTGCTATGACGTATCATATAAAAACAACAGAAGAAGATTTTTTAAATGAATTAGACAAACGCCTAACCACACTTTCTTTATTAAAATAAAGAATTTTTGAAGAAAAGATTGTCATTGTAAAGACTTAATGATAAAATAAAAGTGCTATGAAGCGAAGAAGTACTATCTAAATTCATTATAGAGAGTCATCGTTAGCTGGAAGATGATATGAATATTTAGGAAATTAACCGTGGAGCAACTTGATTATACTCAAAGGGCATACATATTGTATGAACTAAGGTGGTACCGCGCGCCATGCGTCCTTAGAAATAAGGGCGCTTT
>CAJJXN010000056.1 GCA_905197115.1 uncultured Bacillota bacterium
AATATAAATATAAATATAAAAATATATAAACTGATATCATTTGCACAAAGATTGTAGATTCATCAGTTTGGTTCAAGTGGGCTTTCTTTTTGCACCAAGCGATGAGACTATTATCTTATTTGAAATTGCGATACAAGCGTATACTAAGCTTTCTCAAAAATTACTAACTTTTTGGCAAAAATCGAATAATTTCACCATTAGGTGGAGCCAAATCTTTACATCTATTTAAAAGGGACATCGGTCCGGGGACTCGTATATAAAATTGGAGTTTGAACGGACAACTAAAAATCATATTGGCAAAATTTGGAAACTATGCTAGACTTTAAGTAGAAGTTAAGCATTAAAAACAAAAAAAGTTCTATAATCAAGTTTTAAAGTGTTAATAAGAATAAAATATTTTTAAAAAGAATTGAAGATTATTAATAAAAACATTTAAGGGAGGGAGTACATATGATATTAAATATTCGTAGGTTAGTATACCAAATCTTTTGTGCACTTCTTTTGAGCATAATGCTATTCGTTTAACATAGCAACTTAAAAAGATTTATATTTTTATGTGCTTGTATATTTTTAAATGAAAGTTTTTATTTATAATTTGTATAACTATTTTGTTTATACTATGATTACAAGATGAATAATATATTTATTTCTATCTCTCAAATTATTTAATTATGAGTAAGGTAATTGATCAATTACTATATATTTACAAAAAATATCATTATTATATTTCTAATAATAATTATGAAAATAATTAAATATCTTTCAAAGTTTTTAATGGTGAAAAAAGATATATTTCATTGGTATTGTTTTTTGTAAATGGGGATTGCATTCAATGATTAAAACAGGAATAAAACTAAAAATAAAAAAGATAATTCTAAAATATAAAAATTAAGAGCAATTATAATAAAGGGAGGATAATAAATGAAAAGAAAAAAAAATATTTTAATTTTAATTGCATCATTCTTTTTATGCTTAGTGTCTTGTACTTCTAAAAATAATGATGTTTGTAAGATTATTTATCCATCGCGATTTGTATTATCAGGAAAAGAATATATATCAAATCATAAGTGGGCTAATGAACATAATGGAGAATATACACTTGGCGATATAATTGGATATCTTATTTATATTGATGATGAAAATGATTTTAAAAATGACTATCCTGGTGTAGAATATGTTACATTTAATATTGTAATCGGTAACAGATGTGCAGATAAATTTGATAGAGTTCGGATTTATGAAATAAATGAGTATAAGGACAGAAGCATAGTTGCTGTAGATAGCAGTTCCTATATTTATATTCAAGTTGCAACTAGATAGAAAGGAGAAAAATAGAAAAATGAGAAGATTATCTGTATTAGTACTATTTGCGTTTTTATTAACATTTGGATTAAAAAATAATCAAAAAATTAAACTAAATAGCACAGAGAATTGTGCCAATTATTCTTATAGTATATCAACCTCACCAAAAATAAATAGAGCGAAACAAAAGTCGTTATTGAATAATGAAATCGTCTTGTTAGGAGATGATTGGAATCTTGTTACATATTCCTTGAATACAGGGCTTTTAAGTTATGAATATTTTAATGAAAATTATTATATCCAAAGAAATAAAACTTTGAAAGTTTCTAAAATTGACGAGTTTGAAGAAAATTTAGAACAATATTCTACTATTCATTATTCCGAAGATGGTAATATTGCTTATACCATTGGTTATACACCTGAACAAACTTTATCAAAGGCTAGAGAAACAATTGGGATTATCGGGAAAGATGAGCGCATAAAAATTACCAATCCTAAAGTGTCGCCTTATTATACAACAGGAAAAATAGAAGCAGTTTGGACGGGTGTGAAAAACAATAAAAATGGTAATTATTATGATATTATATTTACGGGAACAGGTTCAATGCAAGGACCAAATTTGTTAGTCACAGCTAGTCATTGTGTGTATGATGATGTAACTGTTGGCGATTTCGATGATGGGATTGATAATCCAACTTTTCCGGATAGTTTAAAATATTATCCAGGGTTAAACGGCACTAGTGATAAAATTAATTGTATTGTTTTTACCGCTTCTAAAATAACTATTGATCGTAAATACTTTGAAGACCTTTCTATTGAACATGATTGGGCTGCAGTTGAACTTTCAACTGATATTGGGTATACAACTGGTTGGAATGGAAAAATGAGTAATTGGTATGTGAAGGATCATGCCGTATCTTCTTTTGGATATCCAGGAGATAAAAATGAAGACATGTGGTTAACTAATGGTTCGGTCACGGGAAAAACAGATTATATATATAAGACCAATTTAGATATTGTTAGTGGACAAAGTGGATCGCCTTTATTTACAGATTGGGATTCTGGAACATATATGATTGGCATTGTTACTCATTCAAATTATTATTGGCTTTTTGGTAATCATACAAATTATAATGGAGCAACAAGAATAAATAGTTTTATATTTGCTTTTTTAAATAGTTTTGTAACTTCATCAGCAACTTCAAAAATAGAAACAATAGTTCCACAGGATTATGGTTTTGCTGATGCATATCCTACGGATGAAGCAACATATACTAATTATAAAACTCATATGGTTAACAATTTTTCATTTCAGACAAGACGATTTAGAACTGGATATATCCAACAAGAGTATATTGTTATGTCACCAATTAAAACAAATATAACAGAAGCTTTTATTGAGTATAAGTTTACCACTCCTGTTTACAAAATTGAAGTTGAACTAACTTATTGGCGTTCAATATCTCATGAGTGGTTGACTAGCAGTATAGGAATAGCTGAATTGCAAATATTAAACAATAATAAATGGGAAAGAAAAATCGATTTATTATCTGAAAAAACGGAGTTATCTCAAGATAGAACGCAGCCTAAGACATATATAATAAATTTTATTAATCCAGTTACCTCATTTAGATTTTTCTCTCAAATAAATAGTTCTGAGATTAGTTCTAGTAATAGAGGTAGAATATGTATAGGAGATATGAATATTTACATGGCATATTGATACTAATTTGAGAAAATTAAAAAGGAAGAAGAAAATACAGAAACTATTCTAAGCTCACATAAGGTAGTTAAAGGTATTAAAGCAGCAATCAATTTGCTGCTTTTTTCTTGAAATGAATTTATTTTAATAATTTAAATTTATAATCAATCACTGAAATATTAATAAATTCTTTTGCTTTATTTTAAACTGAAAACTTAAAAGGTATATCAAAATAGTTTTTATCCAATTGTAACATATAAATATTTAATGATATAATAATATAAACAAGCAAAATATTAAACTTGCCAAAAGGAGATATTAATTATGAGATTTGATTATGATTATTATCGTAAAATGTTATTTTTATTTCCATTGTTGTCTTTGGTGATATTTTCTGTTGCATTTATAATAGGAACTATTACAATAACTATTTTCTTAAAGAAACCTTTTAAAAATAAAACATTGAACAAACTTTGGGATAAAAAAATAATTAGAATAATGTATATATTGTTAATGAGTTTAATTCTTATACCATCTATAATCCGTGATATAGGAAACTTACAATATGGCATTTATTTAGGTAAAGAGTCACCAAAAGATGCAATTGTATTGCAAGGTGAAATTGAAGAAATTAAAGAATTAAAAAATCCTTTTGTTCATACCTTTAAAGGTGCAGCAAGAGAATTTGATTATGAAATTAAAGACTGCAATGCCCATTTAATCACGATTTCAGGAAAACAATATTATTTTATGATAAAAGGAGAATTAAAAGTTAATGACAAAGTTGAAATCATTTATTTGCCAAAAAGTACGATCGTATTAGAAGTAAATATAGTGGAGGAATAATTATGCTAAGATATATTTTATTTATTCTACTTTGTTTATTAATTGCTATTTACTTTATATTCGTTAATGTTGATGTCAAAAAAGGGCATTATAACAACCCTTTTTTAAATATTTATAATGTTATTTCTTTATTTGAACAAGGAAAACGGATAAGAATATACAACTTGGATTTTTTAACCAATAAATCAAAAAGAAAATGTAACGAATTAAATGAACAAGAAAAAATATTATATGATTTAGGAGCAGAATTCAAAGAAAATTACCCAATTTATCGAAAGAAATTTATATTCAAGTACATTTTAGGTGAAATAATACTTGTCGTCTTTTTGATTCTATTGATGAGATTTTGGGAACATGCAAAAGAAATGCAAGTTTATTTGATTATCGGTTTAGTATTTTTTGTGTTATTAATTTCTTTAAATGAAACATTAAAAGAACAAAGTAGAAATCTTAAAGAAGATAATGTTACAATAGGTGAAAAATATAAATATCGTAACAAAAAAGTTAAAGGTAGTCATAAAAATACATTTAAATATAGAATAGGCGCTTGTTTTTTACTTTTATTTTTAAGCATTTCGGGCTTTTTATTTCCTCGGTCAAATCAAGATTTAGTTCATAAAAAAATAGTTACAGAAAATGAATTAACATCTATCACAGGAACATTTCAATATTATCGAGAAGTATTAGGGGATGAGGGCTATATTGCCATCGGATTAAATGAAATGGATTGTGAGTATCGTATAAAGAATACATATAATCGAAATTATTTTGATTTTTCATTTAAAGAAGAAATAAAAAAAGGGGATACAATTGTTTTATCTATTGATCAATCAAAGGATTATCAATTTAGTAGTGTATTAAGTGATAAAACAAAATGGAATTATTTTTATGTTTTATCCACCGAGTTGAAAGATTATTATTCTTATAACAATTATCAAGAAATATTCAATAAACTTAAAAAAGAACAATTAGAATTTTTTTATTTTGCAAGAAGTATTTTCATTTTATCTATTGTAGCGTCAGGAATTTCTTTTATTATCTACAAAAAAGGAGAAAAGAAAGAAAATATAGAAGTATAAGGAGTATGGCAAAATGTTAAAAAGAATCCAAATAAATTTAAAATCTTTTAAATGGAATTTATGGATCGCATTATGTTTATTGGCTTTCATTCCAGCAATTTATCAAACAATTAGCACAGCAATTGTATCAACAACCGTTTCAAGTAATGGAATTGATATTCTTGGTCAAATGGAATGGTTTGACTTGATTGATGAAACCATCAAAGCCTTTTTAATTGTTCCCTTATATTCTATTTTGAATCGAATTTATCAAGATAATAAAAAAGAATTTCCTACATCAGTTTTTAAAAGTGGATTTTGTGTGTTTATTTTATACTTATTATTTAGTTTGGGTGTTTTTATTTATGGAAAGCATTTAATTAGTTTAATGAATCCGACAGAATCAAATATTCCACAAATTAATCAATATTTAATGCTTGAAACCATTGCCTTTATATTTGGAATTATTCCAACGTTTATTAATGTTGTTTTTATCACCATAGGTAAGTCTAAAAATGTATATATTTTCATGGGTGTGAAAGTAATAATGGGAATATTAACCGATTTTATTTTCATTCCTTCATTGGGTGTAAATGGAATAGCTATAAGTAATATTATAGGCAACATAATTTTAACAATAATGGGAATTGTTGTGTTACATTATGAACAAATGATTAAAATTTCATGGTTTTCTAAAAAAGATAAAAAAGAAGGGATGCAATGGTTAAAAACTGGTTTTTTCTCAGGAAGTCAGCAATTTATCGACAATTTTGTTTATGCAATTATGATTGCTAAAATGGTAAATATGGTGGCTGAGCAAGGAAATTATTGGGTGGCAAATAATTTTATATGGGGCTGGTTATTAATACCTATTACGGCTTTAGCTGAAATTATAAAGGGAGATTGTAAAGAAGAATATACCAGTTTAAAACAATCAAATTATTATATCATTATTTTGTTTTCAATTATACTTTGGATGATTACAATACCATGTTGGACTTTGTTTTTTAAAAATGTACAAAGATTAGAAAATTATAAAGAAATATTTTTAATAACGATTAAATTAACTCCTTTTTATATAGCCTATTCTTTATGCATTGTACCAGACTCTATTTTTATAGGAAAAGGGAAAACAATTTTGAATACAATAAATAGCTTGTGTGTTAATTGTATTTATTATGGAATATGGTTTATACTTTATAAGTTAAATGTTATATCTTTTACGATGAATATGATTATTTTGATGTTTGGCTTTGGAATGGTGTTCCACTTGATTATTTCATGGATGGAGCAATTTATTTGGGTAAGCAAAAACAGAAAGCGTGATAAAAATGAAAAAATATCGAATATCTGTAGATGATTGCATCGTTTTTTTGCAAGATCTCAATGAAAATAATTATAAAAGTATTTTTGAAAACGAGTTTTTATCTTTCATTAAAAAAGTGCATGATCAATATCAAGCAAGTTTTTGTTTAAATTTATTTTATAGTAATGAAACAAGTGAAAATTTTGATTTGCCATTCAAGTTCTTTAGTCTTAAAAATATGACGGATAAATATAAAAAAGAATTCATAGCTAATTCAGATTGGCTTCGCTTATCTTTTCATTCAAAAAAAGAAAATCCACCATATCCTTATCAAACCAGCGATTATAATGAAGTTTATATGGATGCCAAAAAAGTAAATGATGAAATCATTCGCTTTGCGGGGAAAGAATCACTTAGTAAAGAAATGACACTTCACTTTGGAAATTGCACAAAAGAAGGCTTTAAAGCCTTAAAAGATATAGGATATCAAGTGTTTTACGGGTACTTAAGTGTTAATGAAAATCAACCATTTGGAGCATATTATTTTGATAATGATTTTTTATTGTCCCATCAATTCCCATTGTTTAAATTAGAAGAAATCATTTTTAAAAAGACTGATATTTTATTAAATGCCTATCATGATATCCAACGAATAGAAAAAGATTTGAATCAATTATTAAAAACAAATGAAGATTTTTATGAATTAATGTTTCATGAACAATATTTTTATTCAAATTATAAATATTTTATTCCTAATTACCGACAAATTATTGAAAGAGCAGCCGAAATAATGAAAAATTTTGGATATTTAGGTGGGTTTATAAAATAAAATTTCGGCTTTTTAAAAAAGTGTATTATAATTATAAAAGAGTGAGGGATAATAATGAATGGAATTTTATATTTTAGTGGTACAGGAAATAGTTTATACATTGCTAAAAAAATACAAGAAAAATTAAAAGGACAAATTCTTTATATACCAAATTATCAAAAAACAGGAGAAGAATTTGACAAAATCATTATAGTAACACCAATTTATTCTTTTGGAATGCCTAAACATGTCTATGAATTATTACCAAGATTAGATAAAAATAAGGAATTAATTGTGATTCAAAATTATGGTGGAATGATTGCTGGAGCGGATTATTTAATGCTTCAATATTGTTTGAAAAATAAATTAAATATAAAAAGTATTTTTACATTAAAAATGCCTGAAAACTTCACTTTGACCTTTACTGTTCCACAATTTTATTTGAAAAGTGTCTTAAAAAAAGTAGATAAAAGATTAGAAAAAATAATAAATGATATTCAATTAAAAAATTATCAATTGCCAAAAAGGAAAAAAACACGTGAAAAGACATATTTCAAAAATATGTCCAATTGGCATAAAATTGGAGAAGAATTTAAAGTCAATAATCAATGTATTCAATGTCAAAAATGTGTTCAAATATGTCCAGTAAAAAATATAGCATTCGAAAATGATAAAATTGTATTTTCAAATAAATGTGTTGCTTGTTTAGGATGTTATCATCGCTGTCCTAAAAAAGCAATTCAATATAAAAATCACAAAAAGAAAGATCGTTATATCAATCCCAATATTCATGAAAATGAAATTGGAAAAGACATAAAATAAAAATGGAGGAAAAATTATGGATAAAAGTTTAATGCGAGATTTAACCTATGGAATGTTTGTTTTAACAACAAAATACAATGAAAAAAATGTTGGCTGTTTTGTCAATACAGTTGTACAAATTACAAGTGAAGAAGTTACGATTGCTGTTTCTGTGAATAAGAATAATTATACGAACCAAGCAATCAAAGAGTCCAAAAAGTTTGCTGTTTCGATTCTTTCAGAAAAAACAAGACCTGAAGTAATCGGAAAATTTGGTTTTTTCACATCAAAAGATGTAAATAAATTTGAAGGCTTTAATTTTTCTATGATTCAAGGATTGCCAGTCATTTTAGAAAATGTGTGTGGATATTTTATTTGTGATTTAATACAAGTAGTAGAAATGAATACACATGACATTTTTATTGCTAAAGTAATAGATTGTAAAAAAGAGAGTGTTTATACACCAATGACTTATGCTTATTATCATCAAGTGATTAAAGGAAAAGCGCCCAAAACAGCACCCACTTATATTGAAGAAAAGACTGAAGTAAAATCAAACTATAAAAGATATCAATGCGATGTTTGTGGTCATATTTATGATGAAGAAAAAGAAAAGGTATATCCGATGATACTTTACAATGAAGCTAATCTTTTGTATGAGATGGAAATTTACAGAGAGGCGCTGGAATTATGCAATAAGGGTATCGATTATTGCACAAGGAGCAATAAATATATGGTATTGCCATATCTTTTGCTCTGCAAGTCCGGAATTTTAAAATGGATGGAGCAGCCGGAAGAAGCCATGGATGTACAGCAGTGTGCAGAGCATCTTTTTCAGGTGTTTGAAAATCATAATGCAAAGCCCGGAGAACCAATCTTGATTGCTTTGTGAGATTCTCTTGTCATTCTAAGAAAAAAAGGTATAATATACATATTGAAAAAAGAGATGTAATATACATATTTGAATCTGAAAGAAAGAAGGGCATTAGAGAATGAATATCGTAGTTTTGGCAGGCGGTTTGAGCACAGAGCGTGATGTGTCTTTTAAAACAGGAGATATGGTAACAAAGGCATTGCGGAAGAATGGGCATCAGGTTATTCTTCTGGATGTGTTTATGGGATATGGAGAAGAAGAACAGGATATTACTGGAATTTTTGAACATTCAGAAGAAGCAAGTGTAAAAGTAACGGATATACCGGAGACGGCTCCGGATCTTGATAAGGTAAGAAAGAGTAGAAAAGACCAGTCTGCCTGCTTCTTTGGACCGAATGTAATCGCAATGTGCCGTATGGCAGATATTGTATTTATGGCATTACATGGAGAAAACGGAGAGAATGGTAAGATTCAGGCAGCCTTTGATTTGTTTGGAATCCGTTATACCGGAAGCGGCTATTTAAGCAGTGCGATTGCCATGAATAAAAATATGGCAAAGCAGTTTTTTGAAGCCAATGGAATCCCTTGTCCGAAGGGCATTTATATGAAGAAAAAGGACAGAAAAGACAGCCTGGCTGAAATCGGAATTACGTTGCCTTGCGTGGTAAAGCCATGTTGCGGTGGTTCCAGTATTGGGGTTTCCATTGTAAAAGAAGAAAGCAATTTTACAAAAGCATTGGATGATGCATTTTTCTGGGAAGATGAAATCTTAATTGAAGAGTATGTAGAGGGAAGAGAATTTTCAGTAGGTGTCATCAAAGGAAGAGCATTGCCGGTTATCGAGATTGCACCAAAAGAAGGATTTT
>CAJJXN010000057.1 GCA_905197115.1 uncultured Bacillota bacterium
TGATACAAAAGTTCATGCTCTAAAAGGAATAAGTATTTCCTTTCGAAGTAATGAATTTGTTTCTATTTTAGGACCCTCTGGGTGTGGGAAAACGACTTTATTAAATATTATTGGCGGACTTGATCATTATACAAGCGGAGATTTATATATTGATACAATTTCTACCAAAGAATTTAATGATCGTGATTGGGATACCTATCGCAATCATCGAATTGGATTTATATTTCAAAGTTATAACTTAATTCCTCATCAAAGTATTTTAGAAAATGTAGAATTAGCTCTTACAATCTCTGGAATGGGAAAAGAAGAGAGAATTTTAAAAGCAAAAGAAGCATTAGATAAAGTAGGATTAAAAGACCAATATAATAAAAAACCAAATCAATTATCGGGTGGACAATGTCAAAGAGTCGCAATTGCACGAGCTTTAGTTAATGAGCCAGAAATTTTATTGGCTGATGAGCCTACGGGTGCTTTGGATACAAAGACCTCTTTACAAATCATGGAGTTAATCCAAGAAATATCCAAAGAAAGACTCGTTATTATGGTCACTCATAATCCTGAAATTGCCCAAAAATATTCAACTCGTATTGTATCTTTATTAGATGGAAATATTATTTCAGATACGAATCCATATGATGAAAAAGCGAAAACAACGACGCCCAAAGTAATTGATAAAAAATCTAAATTATCTTTTTGGACTGCTTTTAAATTATCTGCTAGAAATTTACGTTCAAAATTCAAAAGAACTTTAATGGTATGCATTGCTGGTTCTATTGGAATTATTGGTGTTGCTTCTGTGCTTTCGGTTTCTACCGGTGTTAGAAGTTATATTGATGGTATGCAAGAAGATATGTTATCGGGTAATCCAATCCGTATTAATGAAGAAGCCATGAATTTAGAACTTATGATGTCGAGTATGGATCAAAGTGTTCAAAAAGACGCAATAAAAAAAGCAACAGAAGATGGGTATATCAATGTTGATTATATGATTGATTATTTAGTTTCTAAAAGTGGCGAAAATAATTCTTTTCGCATAAAAAATGATATTACTGAAGACTATTTAGCTTTTGTAAATAATATGCCTTCCGAATATTATTCAACGATTACCTCGTATTATGGAATTAATATCACAAATAATATTTATACAAACATTAAACTTTTTGAAGATAATACTTTAAAAAATAAATCTATGTCTTTAAGCGCAATTAAAAAAGCCTATACAGCTATGCTTAACGAAACGGATATTAAAGAATATTCAAGTTTAATTTCAACTTTAGCCGACACTTTTAGTCAATCTGTAAGCAATGTTGACTTTATTTCTTCTCAATATGATATTATTTCTAACAAAGAAACGAGTAAAATTGCCACAGAAGAAAACGAAATTATGATTGTCGTGGATGAGGATAGCGGCTTAACCGATTTATTACTTGCTCAATTAGGCTATTATACGCAAGAAGAATTTTTTAATGTCATTTATAAAGCGATTAAAAGTCCTCGTTATAATCCAGCTTTAGATAAAGGAAAATTTAGCTATGATGAATTGTTAAATAAAACTTTTACTTATTATCCTAATGATGTAGTATTTAACAAGGCAAAGGAAAATTCACCATTTGTAAAAATAAATCCTTTTTCTTATAATCCAGAGTCTTTCTCATTTTGGGAAAATCGTTATGATTTAAAAATCACGGCTATCTTAAGACCCAAAAAAAATATATCCTATGGTTGTTTGACAAGTGGAATTTATTATACTCCTCAGTTTACACAAAAAGTAATTCAAGATAATGTAGAATCAGAAATTGTTAGTTATTTTAAAGAAAACAATATAGAGTCTTACACAAGTGGAACAATGGCTAATTCTTCGCAAGAACAATCGATTAATTTTGGAATTACTTATTTATATTCATTTGAATTTGAAGAAAAGAAATTTGAAAATGTTGTAGGCTTTGTCGGCGGAACTTCATCTCTTAGTGCTTTATTTGGTGCAATGACAGGCGAAAAAAAAGATTATTATACTTTAACTTTACGTGAAATTGGTGGTTGCACATTACCAAATACAATTAGTATATATCCAAAAGATTTTTCTTATAAAGAAAATGTAACTTCTTATTTAAACACATGGAATTCATCAAAAGACATTGAAGTGAACGGAAAAATTTTAAAAGCAGAAGATCGCAATGATATTACTTATTCAGATAATTTAGCCGTAATGATTAATATGATTAACAGTATGATTGACATTGTTACCATTGCCTTAGTAACTTTTACTGCTTTGTCTTTAGTTGTATCAACTGTTATGATAGCTATTATTACTTATGTGTCTGTAATTGAGCGTATTAAAGAAATTGGAGTTATTCGTTCTCTTGGTGGAAGAAAAAAAGATGTCTCTCATTTATTTAATGCAGAAACTTTTATCATCGGTGGTTTATCTGGTTTAATTGGAATTGGAATAACCTATCTCTTATCCGGAATTGCCAACTTAATTGTTTCCAAAGCAGCAAATATTTCTGCTATTGCGATATTACCGATTCCGACAGCGATTATTATGGTCGTTATTAGTATTTTATTAACTTCTATTTCTGGAGTCATTCCAGCTCGCATTGCTTCTAAAAAAGATCCTGTAGATGCTTTAAGAACTGAATAAAATAAAAAGCAAAATATCGATTTACTCGAAGTTTTGCTTTTTTTCTTTTTGTTTTTGTAAATATCTTCTATACTGCTCTACATTGATTTTAAAATCATGAATGATGGGCTCTTCTTGGGGTCCAATTTGAATTTCGTCAAACAATGTATTTTCACTACTTATTTCATTTAAAGCCTCTTTACTTTTTTCTAAAAAAGTTTTTTCTTTTTCATTCAATTTTATCGCCTCATATATAGTATGGCTGATTTCTAAAAAATTATAAAAATTAATTAATCTTAAAAAAACAGCCTACTTCTAGGCTGTTCAATCTATTACATCTTATTTAACTCTTCTTTTAACAATTGATTGACTAAAACTGGATTAGCTTGTCCTCTTGATTTTTTCATAATTTGTCCTATCATAAATCCAAAGGCTCTGTCCTTTCCTGCCTTAAAATCCTCAATTGAAGAAGGAAATTCTTTAAATACTTCAAAAATAAATTGTTTTAAGGTTGCTTGATCACTAATTTGAGTGATATTCATTGACTGAATAATCGCATCTACATCCAAATTTGTAGTCATTAATTTTATAAAGACATCTTTGGCTTGTTTAGAAGAGATTTTACCCTCATCAATATATCGAATCATAGTAGCTAAAGATTGGGGTTGCATTTGAATATCTTGAATCGTTTGATTATTCTTATTTAAAAATCCTAAAGTTTCACCCATAATCCAGTTAGCAATTAATTTATAGTTTGCATAATGTTGAATTGTGCTTTCAAAATAGGTTGCTATCTCTTTACTTGAAGTTAAAATGTTGGCATCATAACTAGATAAACCATACTCTTTTTGATAACGTTTGGACTTTTGATGTGGTAATTCTGGCAAATTCGAAATAATCTTTTCTACCCATAAAGAATCAAGTTGTATTGGTACAATATTATCTTCTGTAAAATATTTATAATCTACTGCAGAAGTCTTTTTACGCATCAACACAGTGGTTTTTGTTGCTTCATCAAAACGTCGCGTTTCCATTTCAATTGGAATATTTTTTAAGATTAAACCTTTTTGTCTTTTTATTTCATAATCAATTGCTTTTTCCACATTACTTGTAGAGTTTAAATTCTTAATTTCAACTTTTGTTCCAAATGTTTTTTGACCAAATGGGCGTAAAGATATATTCACATCACAACGCAATGATCCTTCTTCCATTTTACAATCTGAAACATCTAAGTACAGTAATATATTTTTTAATTGTTCTACATAAGCAGCAGCTTCTTTTCCACTTCGAATATTTGGTTTTGTCACAATTTCAATTAAAGGCACTCCACAACGGTTATAATCGAGTAAAGTAAATGTTGCAAAATGAAGTTGTTTAGCCGTATCTTCTTCCATGTGTATTCTTTCAATTTCAATATTTTTTTCTTTACCATCTACTTCAATTGTAATGTATCCATTTTTACCGATTGGTCGTTTATCTTGAGTAATTTGAAACCCTTTTGGTAAATCGGCATAGAAATAATTTTTACGGTCAAAATGTAATTGCGTATCGATTTCACAATGAAGTGCTTGACAAGCAATTAATGCTAACTCTACTGCTTTTTTATTCACTCGTGGTAACGTTCCAGGAAATCCCATATCAATTGGGTGTACATGCGTATTAGGTGCCGCTTTAGAAATGTTTTGCGCAGGAGAAAACATTTTAGTTTTTGTTTTTAATTGGAGGTGAATTTCAATTCCAATAATTGTTTCAAAATTCATTCTTATTTCCCTCCTAACATTTGTTCCATCGCATAAGCAATATTGAATACTTCTTTATCTTGATAAGGTTTACCAGTCAAATTCATGCCAATTGGCAAGCCATCTTTTTGAATACAAGGAATTGTAATACTTGGAAGTCCTCCAAAATTACCAATCGCCATATGATTTTCCAACAAAAGATACTCATCCGATAAGCGATCCACATTATCACCTTCGATTAATGGAGCGACATTTCCTGAAGCTGGCAACATAATAACATCATATGTATCTAAAATTCTTAAAATATCATTAACTATTAAGCGACGAATTTTCTTCGCCTTTATAAACATCTTTTCTTGATTTTCTTTGCTTAAAATATAACTTCCTAAAATAAATCTTCTTTTGATTAGTTCACTAAACCCTTTTGTACGCGTATTAATCACAACTTCGTCAATCGAATTTCCATCTTGTGTATTGCCAAAATTAATTCCATCTAAGTTCGCATTATTAGAAGTCGCTTCAGCACAAGATAAAACCATGTAAGTTGCATAAATGGTATCATAAAGTTTCTTATCAATGGAAACTAAATCAACTTGTAATCCAATACTTTGACATTGTTTTATAAATTGATCAAACTTTTCTTTTACAATTGGATCAGAAATTGTTTGATATATTTCTTTTAAAACGGCTATTTTTTTGCCACTTACATTTCCATCAATGAATGGGTAGATTTGTTCTTTTTCTTTCGTAGAAGAAGTCATATCTTTTGTATCATAACCATTTAATATATCAAACGCATATGCACTATCTTTTACATTTCTAGTAAAGAAACCTACTGTATCCAAAGAAGGTGCAAATGGATATAATCCATATCGAGAAATTCTTCCCCAAGTTGGTTTAAATCCTACAATTCCACCAAAGGATGCTGGTTTACGAATTGAATCACCAGTGTCACTTCCTAACGCAAATGGAACAACATTTGCAACTACAGCCGCACAACTTCCAGCAGAAGACCCACCAATCAAGCGTCTAGAATCTAATGGATTTTTTACAATTCCTGTATTTCCACTACAGCCACTTCCTCCCATGGCTAATTCATCTAATACCGTCTTAGCGATATTAATACTATGCGATTTTTTTAATAAATCTGTTGCTTGTGATTCAAAAATTGGTACATAGTTATTTAAAATGTTACTAGAACCACTACTCAAAATATCTTTTGTAGAAAAATTATCTTTAATCGCAATTGGAATTCCAAAAAATAAATTCTTGTCTATTTCTTGTTTATCTAATTCATTAGCAATTGAGCGTGCTTGTTGATCTAAAATTGTAACAAATGCATTGGATGATTCTTGAAGTTGATGTGCTCTTTTTAAAGATTCTTCAACTAAATCCGTTACACTTATTTTTTTATCACAAAGAGCTTGGTGTATTTCTTTTAAACTCATATCTAAATAATGCATTTATTCCACCACCTTATTAATCTTAATTTGTCCATCTACAATCGTTTTGGCATTCTTTAAGATTTCTTCTCTTGGGCTTTCTATAATTTCTTCATCATCTCGTAAATAAGTATAAAAGTTTTCAAACGGAAAAGACATGGGTTCTACCTTTTCTGTATCAAAATCTTTATCAATACTTTCCATTTGTTTTAAAATAATTTCAAATTCTTTTTGTAAAGTGTGATATTGCTTATCTTCCATATCAAACTTCAAATTTAATGCTAGTTGCTTTAATTTTTCAATTTGAATTGTTTTATCCATATTCATCACTCCTAACCTTTAATATATTACCATCTTTTTTAAATATAAAAAAGATATTTTCTTTTTTTTTACTAATATAAAATAGGGAGGTAAAAATGTTTATTTGTGATAAATGCAAAAATAGTGATTCAAAATATATCGGATATAAAAATAATCAACCTTATTGTCGTAAATGTATTTTATTGAAAACCAAAGAATTTGAAAATAAAAAATATGATCAATGCCATTTAATTAAAGCAGCCATTTCATATTCTTTAACTTCAACACAACAAACTGCTTCTAATAAAATTTTATCTTTTGTTAAAAAAGGTCAATCTGTTTTAGTCAATGCCGTTTGTGGAGCGGGAAAAACGGAATTAATGTATGCAACCATGGAATATTTTTTAAATCAAGGAAAAAAAGTTGGATTTTGTATTCCTAGAAAAGATGTCGTAATTGAAATTTATCAACGACTCAAAAAAGACTATCCTTCTATATCCATTGTAAGTGTGTATGGCAGTCATACGCAAGAACTGGATGGTCAAATAATTGTTTTAACAACTTATCAACTTTACCGATATCAGCAGCACTTTGATTTATTAATTTTAGATGAAGCGGATGCTTTTCCTTACTATAATGCTTATTTTTTAAAAAGAAGTACAAAAGGAATCATTGTTTATCTATCTGCTACTTTTACAAAAAAGTTTTTAAAAGACATCAAAAATCATGTTGAAGTTAATCGACGATTTCATCAACATGATTTGCCCATACCGCAGATAAAACTTTGTTTTTCTTTTCAATTTTTAAAAACTTTAACTATTTATTTAAATAAATTTAACAGAGAGAGTAAACAAGTTTTAATTTTTGTTCCAACTACAAAAATTGGCAAAGAATTATCTAAAAAATTAAATATCCCCTTTGTATATTCAAACGATAATCAAAAGCAAAGAATAATTCAGCAATTTAAACTTCATCAAATTCATTTTTTAATTACAACAACAATTTTAGAAAGAGGAATTACAATTGAAGATGTTCAAGTCATTGTTTATAAAGCAAATCACTTTTTATTTGACTTTAAGACACTTGTTCAAATCAGTGGACGCGTTGGAAGAAAAGCTAAACATCCAGATGGAAACATCATATTTATCAGCAATAAAAAAACACATGCGATGAAACTATGCATTCAAACATTAAAAGCCAAAAACGCGACACATGCTTAATTTGTTTTAAAAGCTTATTTCATGAATTAAGTTTTGAATATCTAAAATTGAATTCTTTAATGATTTGTCATGCTTGTTTTTCTCAATTTGAAATTGCCGATTTAACGATTATTCATTTAAACACTAAAATTTGGGTTTTATATTATTATAATGATTTTTTAAAAAATCTAATTTATCAATATAAGGGATGTTATGATATTGAGCTTGCAAAAGTATTTTTATCTCCCTTTATTCGACAAATTAAACGAAAATATAAAAACCATCTCATTGTCTTTCCACCTTCAAGTGCAGACGAAAATCAAACACGTGGTTTCAATCATATGGAGGAGGTTGCAAAAACTATTTCCAATCGTGTTTATACTATTTTTTATAAAAGAGAAAATAAAAAACAAGCAACCACACCATTTCATCTACGATATCAAATAAAAAATGCCATTTATATGACAAAAAATGAGATTTTAGAAAATCAAAAAATATTACTTATTGATGATATTTACACATCTGGGAATACGATTCAAACTTGCATAAAATTATTACAAACTAACATTCAAAAAATACGTGATTTATCCGTCATTTGTATTTGTAAAACAAAAAATAATGTCGATATTTGAAGACTTCTTTTGCTTTATTTCTTCCCATAAAAAGGATACTATAGGTTTGTTAGCATTAGCATAAGTGAGGTGTAGAAAATGAAGGGAAAAGTAAAATGGTTTAATTCTAACAAAGGGTTTGGTTTTATTAATCGAGGAGAAGGTCCTGACATATTTGTTCATTATTCACAAATTCGTCTAGATGGTTACAAAACATTAGATGAAGGTGAAGATGTTGAATTTGAATTATGTCAAACAGAACGCGGCTTACAAGCACACAACGTTACCAAAATTTTAAACTAATCAAATCAAAAAGAATTACCCTTGAACAGGTAATTCTTTTTTTTCTTTTTTCAAAGTAATAATTAAATCTATTATAATAAATATCAAATAAGCTAAATAAATTAGCGAAACAACAATCCAACCCCAAGCACGCGAAATGTCCATCTTTAAATACATTAAATTACGCCAACTGTTCGCCATAATAGGAATAAATAAAATATAAATAAATCCAACTACTGCACATAAAAAGGCACTTAATCTTTTCATTGGTTTATTTGAAACTGTTTTGTAAAACAAAAAAGAGCCTATTGGAAATAAGATTGCACAAAAGTTAAAAGAAGACGTTTTTAAAATTGTAATCGTTTCTACCACCTTAGGATTCGATTCAGAGGGCACTTTTTGATATGTGCCTGCTAAAATACGAAATCCATTAGCATAAAAGCTTTGATCTGTATCTACATAAATAATCGGCAAAGTTAAAAATAAAATTACAATTATTAAAGAGATGCCTAAATAAACAAACATCATTTTATCCATTTTTTTCTTATTCATATTATCACTCCATTTATATTATTATAGCATGGAGAAGCAAATAGAGGAAATATTTTTAAAAATGTTTTATTTTTATATTTTTTTAGGTATAATAAATAAAAATCTAAAAGGAGGTACTTTCAATGAAACGTATTTTTAGCATATTAATGGCACTCTTTTTTCTATCAAGTTGTAATCAAGCGAATTCTTCTTTATCTAATTTAAATCAACCAATTTCAAATTGGAATCATGATGAACTTGATTTAATGCAACAAGTTTTAGGTGAAAATCAACAAATCCCTTATTTTTACTTTAAAGAATATGAATGTGAAATTTCGACTTTTACAGAAGGCACTCCTTTTGTTTATATTTATGCCAAAAATGCAAATAAGTCCGATTTATTAGAATATAGTTTTATTTTAAAAGATAATCAATTTAATCAAATTGGGATAGATCTCATTAATCGTGATTTTATTTATATTGTTACAAAAGAATTAACTAATTCTTATTATATGTACATTCAGTATTTATATGATTCGACTTTTGAAGGGATAAGAATTCAAGCCTATCTTAGAGAACCAGCAAAAGAAAGCATGAGTTGGCCTGCACAAGAAATTGCAACATTTACAAATACTTCCCTTAATGCTTTCCCCGCTTATGAAAACGGAACGCGTTATACTTATCATTTAAGAAATGTAGAAAATCATTTAATCGTTTATTTATCAATTCAAGGAATTCTCGTTACAGCGGAACAAGAATATAAAGAAATTCTACAAAAAGAAAATTGGAGTATAGATGATTCTCAATTTGATACTTATGGTTATATC
>CAJJXN010000058.1 GCA_905197115.1 uncultured Bacillota bacterium
CTATCAGCAACATTTACGACTGCATACGTAGATTGAGTTGCACCTGGAATTAATTTGCCATCTTTATACCATTGATAAGAATATTCATTACTTGGCGATCCAGTTGCTTCTAAAATATATTCCTTACCATCATAGACTTTATTAATTCCTTCATTAATTGAAACAATAAATTCTGTGATAGCAAATAATTCAACATCTTTTGCTGGCATTGTTTTATATTCTATACCATCTTTATCTACCCAACGATTAATTGTGTATCCATCAATACTTGTTTGATTTGCAAAGAAATTTACATCAGCTCCTGCTGGTAAAACTCCTTCTTTTTTGGTATTTCCAATGTTGTAAGTTACTTTATAAACATTTTTCATAGATAATGAGATAGAAACATTCATTTGACTTGGAAGTCTATCAAACATTAAGGATAAAGCATCATAAATTTTAGGGCCATAAGTACTTGAAATCGTATTACAAATTTTTTCAAAATTTAAATTCAAAGTACCTGTATAATTAAAACTTCCATTTCCTTTGTAATAATCTAAAATTGTGTTATCTTTTAAACGATTAGGTACTGCTTCATATACTTTTGCAAAATATTCCATGATACGATTGAAATAACCTTCGTAACTAGCTAACTTATCTAAATAGTTATATATATTTTCATTTGTATATGGTGAGTTAGGATCAATAAATTTTCTTAATAATTGTGAATCTAAAGATAATGAATCAATTTTCTTTAATAATTGAATTGTTTTATTTACTAATTCTTCAACTTTTGCATTATCTAATAAAGAAAGATTCACATATCTTGAAACAAAATTCTTTATTTGATCATAAGATAAAGTTGCTGCTTTTGAAACTAAGTTGCAAACTTCATCTACAAATTTATCTAAACGTTCATCGCTAAATTTATCAGTTCCAAATAATTTGTTTAAATTATCTGCATTATATAAATTTTCTAATATATGTTGATAATCAAATTGTTTTAAATATTCAATATATTCATCTAATGACTTATTTGTAATTTTTGTATAAATTTCTTCAACAGTTAAGAAAGCATTATCAAATACAGAATGTTTAAAACGATCTGGCACTTGATCAGAATTACATATTTTCAATAAGGCATTTGTTAATTTTTCTGGAATTTTAACGCCAATGTTATAAACGCCATCTTGAATATTTACGTCAAATATTTCAGCAATTTCTCTCGCAGCAGAACGAATTAAAGAGCAATCACCCATAAATCCAACCGTCAAATCAAATTCAACTTCACCAAAAATGGTAACAACATCTAAATTCCAACTAAATTGCATTTCTTCATCTGATAAATTTGCAATTTCTGATGGTCGAGGTAAACTTTTAATTAATGCTTCTAACCCAGACATTTTAAATTCATCATTTGCAAAAATTGGATTTCCATTAATTGAAATCGATTCAATCGATTTAATTAAAGAAGCGATACTAATATCTGAAACGTTGTTTTTAATAATTTCTTGTAAATCATCTTTCGTTAAGTTAGCTGATTTTGCAATTTCAATAACATTATCCATTCCAATTGTATCTACAATTTCAATAATGTTATCTACACCCACAGAAGAGACGATTTCTTTTAATTCCACATTATCTAATTTGACATTTTGGAAAACATTTGTAATCGTACTTGTATCTACAGAAACAAAGAAATTTACAATTTCTTCACTTTCCGAATTTTTGATTACATCTTTTACTTCGGTAGCAAGTTGCAAATCATTTACAATTTCTACAATTGTAGTTGTGTTATCAATTGTTTTAAAAATATCTGTAAGATCGTTTAAAGAAATTTCAACTTTTTGATCATTTGCCTTTAAATCTTCTACATTTTGAACTAATGAATGAATTTTATTTGAAACATTAGGGGCATTATCTAATGCTCCCGCTTGTTCATATACATGATTAACCGTTTCTTGGATAGAAATAGTTAATTGTTCCTTAACTTCAGCAAATACATTTTCTACATTAGAAGTCGGATTTGCTTCTATAAAAACATCTACATAACGATCCACATAATACTCAATTAATGTGTCATATGTCCCGTTAATATCTAAAGCATTATCAATTGTTTCAAAGTTTATCAATTGATTTGCAATGATATCTTGAATTAAACTTACATCTACATTTTCACCTATTTTTGGTGAAACGGCTCTTTTTTTAACACTTGGTTGATCAGTTGTAAAATCAATATCATCTAATATTGCTGTATATCCAACTGAAATAATTGCATCTTTCAAATCTTTTAAATCTTGTTTTGAAAAATTTTGATATACACGTAAATCTGAATTCAAAAGAAGTTTTACCTCGTTATTTGAATAAGATAATGTATAATAATCCGTTGTATAAACTTTTGAAGACGTAGATGTGGCTGCGTCAAGTTTACGCGTTGGCAATTGAATTGAATTCAAAACAAAACCAAAAGCCATACTTAATGAAAGAATGCTAAATAAAATCATATTTAAAAATTTATTTATTCTCTTCATGTAACTTCTCTCCTTACTACTATAATTTTTTATTATTATATAATAAATTACTCAAGAATGGAACAAAAAGTAACTTTTTTTCATAAAAAAAATTATAACTTTTGATTTACAATAAAAATATTTGTGCGAAAAACAAAAAAATGACTTAAATTTCATTGATTCAAGTCATTTTCCTTTTTTATATTGAATTTTTCTTTTTTTATAAATTCGATAAGACAATAAGCAAATCAAAAATGAAAGTAAAGCAATAATCCCAATTTCAATTTTTTTAACAATCGACATTTGATAAGGAATTCTTTCTCTTTTAATAGGCGTTTGTTCAAACACTGCAATATAATCCATATTTCCCGTAACTGTCGATATTTCTTTATCCCAGCCAATAAAAGTATACTCATATTTATCATCGCTTGCTTTTACAGGATTCGAAGGAATAATTACTTCTGAGCCATAAATGTATTTATTTGAAGAAATTACATAACCATCTGAAATAAAATTAATAGTATAATTCAACATCGTATAAGAAATAATCATATAAACATCATCATCTGGCATATAAAAACCATTTTTTAAGGTTAAAACTTCTTCACCCGTCGATTTTTTTATGATTTTGATAGAAACGTTGTCTATTCCTTCTTTTAAAATTTGAATAGAATAAGAAATAAATTCATTGTATTTTGCTTCGGTTTTATCTATCGTAACTTTAATTGCTTCTAAATTTGATACAACAATTGAATAAGAAGGATAAATGTGATATTGCTTATTTGATATGATGGAAGCTACTAATTTATCTTTTTCAATTTTTGCTCTTATAGGTTGAACCAATTCATCATTTTCTATTAAATATAACGTAGAGCATAGTGGCTTAAAACTTCCATTTATTTGAATATCTAATTCTAAGTTTTTATCGATTAATTCATTATTTTTATCTATAAATTGAACGATATAGAAATATTCACCATTTCCCTTATCATCAATTAAAATATTTAACCATTTCACATTTTCATTTTTTAATTGCATAATGGTAGAACTACTGATTTCAATAATCCACTTCTCATTTGAAATCATAATCTTTTGATTCGTATAAAGTTCTAATACTTTTTCTAAATCTATGTTTGTATCACTCGCATTTTTAGAATCGACGATTACCATATTTTTATCATTTTGTTGAATGGTTGCACCACCCTCTTTTAATGGAACAATATATCTTTGATGAAATTGAGCTATATAAATTTGATTTTGAGTTACAGGCACAATTTCTTTATCCCATTCAAAAAATTCATAATAATAAGTAGAATCAGGTTCTTTTATAATGTTTCCTTTAAATGTCGGAATACTTCCATAGTCATAAGATTCTATCGTCGCTTTTCCATCTATCATCCATGTAATTTCATATTGCGTTAACCTTATTCCTTTAAATACAGGATACAGAAAACCTTCTTTTACAACACAATTTGAATCAAATTTTTCACCATTTGCATACTCCCAATGGGAAAATTCATATTCACTATATATTTCATCCCCATCTTTTTGAGGAATGATTCCATCATATACAATATAAGAACCATATTCCGTTTCATATTTTCCTAAAAAGTTTTTGTTTTGATCATAAAACTCAACAATTATTGTATTAGTATTTTTAAAATTTTTCTTAAAAGAAGAGAATAAACTTAATTTTACATCTTCTTTAAACTCTTCTTTTTTTTGCAAAGTACCATTTTCATATTCCGTAATTAGATCTTGTAATATCGGATCAACCTGAGGAGGTGTAGGTTCTAAAGGTAAATCTACTTTTTGAGGTAAAGTTGGTGGCAATACTCCAATTGGTTCATCTTTTGGTGCTTCAACTCTTATTGGTTCAATAGGAACTCCTACTACTTTAGGAAGATTTGGAGCATTGACTTCTTCTAAGGTTGAAGGTGCAATCGGCTTACTCGGATATCCATTTAAAAGAGGATAAGAAAAACCATTCATATCGACAAAATCAACATCATTTTCTAAAAGTTGCATAAGATTTTTTCCATCTATTTTCCAAGTCTCATCAAAATAAGCTGCTCCTTTATTGTTTAAATTTTTGTCAGCTTCATAATTTTTTACTTTATTATCATCAATCGCGTTGCAAACAAGTACTAATTGAGCGAGCAAGATCAAATATTTTTCTTTATATTTTGAATCTTTTTCTCCTAAATATTCTAAACCTTTATTGACAATACCATCGCGATAAAGTTTTTCAAGTGATCTTAATAACTTTTCTAAATTGGCTTTAATTAATCGATAATTATTTTGATAAGCTTGATATTTTGCATCAGATGTTTTTAAAGAAAAATACTTTGGTAAAAAATCTTTTAACCAATACGTGGCATCTTCAGCTGTTTCAACAATTTCTTTATTAACGCCTAAATCAATTAACATATTTTTTTTATCTAGTACTTGGCTAACTGCCCCACCCATGATGGCATTATAAATTGAACGATTTAATGAAGTCATTGAAGTTACAATTAATTCCATAGAGTTTAATTGATAATTTACTTTTTCCATCTTCTCTTGATAATCTTGGTATTTTTGATTGTAAACTTCCATATCTTTATCGTATTGTTTTTTATCTTCCAAATATTTTTGATATGCAATATTATCTATATCATATTGCTTTAAAGCATTTAAGTATTCATCATATTTTTTTAGTTCATTTTGATAATTTGCATATTCTATTAAATAAGCTTCATATTTTGCTTTTTGTTCATCATAAGCTTGTTTATTTAATAAATATGTTTGATAAAGGGCATTTTGTCTTTCATAATCTTTTAAATCAAGTAAATATTGTTCGTATTTTTCTTTTTGAATTAAATATTGTTCATATTTTTTTAAATATTCTTGTTGCTCTTTTTCAAGGATTTGATTTGTAACATAATAATGAGCATAATCATAAGCAGAGTTAAGTAGTTGATTGATTGACTCTTTCTTTAATGTAAATTCTGCCCTATATGTAATGTAAATAGACTCTTCTTCTTGCGAAATATTTTCTATTATGCATTCATATCTATGATTCAAATAATTGAATTCTTTTGTTTCATTTTCAAAAGATATTTCACTTGGAATCCATTGAATAAGACGATCATCATTATCTTTATATGTATATGGCTCTGCATGAATAACTAAATGATTATTTTCAATAGAAGTAGAAACCAACGATGAATTAATTTTTCCTTCATACTTAAAATGTGGTAATTTTTTTAAATATGCCTGTTCAGCACTTGAAACAGATTCATTTGTGATTTTATAAATTAATTCATCCAATGATATACTCATCGTATCTAAGGAGTTAGGACGAGAAAAATCAAAAGCGTTTTCATCTATTTGAGCATAAACTTTACGCGTTTTTGTGTTTGTTGCTAATAATAAGCAAACAAGAAAAGTTATCAAGAATTTTTTTACAACTTTTGAAATCATTCAACTCTTCTCCTTTTATTTTAGTTTTTAATAGAATACCACATTTTTACTTTCTATGAAAGTATTAAGTAAAAAAGAGAGGATTTTTTAAAATTCTTACTTAATTTAAGCTCTTGAAATAGGTCGTTGCTTTTTTTGTGGCAAGATGAGCGTTTCACTTTTTGTCTTTTTTGGTTTCTTTACTTTTTCTAAACTTGTTTTTAATGCTTCCATTAAATCAACGATTTCGACATCTTTTTTTTCTTTTACTGCGACTATTTTCTTACCATTTACTTTGTTATAAATGGCTTTTTTAATTTTTTCAGCATATTCATCCTTATACTTATGAATTTCAAATTTAAATGTCATTGCTTCAATTAAATTTTTTGCCAATTTAATTTCTGAAGGAGAAATTTTTTCTTTAATTTCTTTTTTTGGACTAGCCAAAATTTCATTTTCAAAATAAAGCGTACTCAGCATCATTTCATCTTTTAAAGCGTAAATAATTGCTAATGTTTCTTTAGTGCCTAATACAATTTTGGCAATACCTGCTTTGTTTTCTTCTTGCATTGTTTGTAAAAGAAGCAAAAAAGCTTTATGTGCACTAGTGGGATTAACGTAATATGTTTTTTGATAATAAATGGGATCAATTTCAGATAAATTTACAAATTGTTCTATTGTAATACTTTTTTCTTTTTTCGATTTTAACTTTTCAAAGTCTTCTTTTTCAAAAATGACATACTTGCCTTTTTCATATTCATATCCCTTCACAATATTTTCAAGAGGTACTTCTTTTTTATTACAATCTTGACATGTTTTAATATATTTTATCTTTGATTTTGTTTTTTTATCTAATAAATTAAAAGCAATATTATTTTCTTTGATTGCATTATGAAGCGTAATCGGAATATAAACAAATCCAAAATTAATGCTTCCTTTATAACTATAAGCCATAGTTTCAACTCCTTTTTGTTATTTTTTGTTAAAAACAATTGAAATATACGATTTTCTTTTTAAAAAATACACATACTAAAAAAGAAATAAGGTGTAAAAAATGAATAAAAAACTAGCAAAGTATCAAGCAAAAAGAAATTTTAATAAAACTACAGAACCTACCGGTAAAAAAGTTCAAAAATTATCTACTAAGAAAAAAATATTTTCAGTTCAATATCACGTGGCACGTCGACCACATTATGACTTTCGTTTACAATGGGAGGATGTTCTCATTAGTTTTGCCATTCCTAAAGGTCCATCATTTAATCCAAAAGATAAACGTCTAGCCGTACATGTAGAAGATCATCCACTTGATTATGCATATTTTGAGGGAAGTATTCCTAAAGGAGAATATGGTGGAGGAACCGTTATGCTTTGGGATGAAGGGGAATGGATAATTGAAGGCGATTTTAAAAAGTCATTTGAGGCAGGAACACTTAAATTTACTTTAAATGGACAACGTTTAAAAGGAAAATGGACTTTGATTCGCTTAAAAGAGGAAAGTAATCAAGATAATTGGCTCTTAATTAAAGAAAAAGATGCATATATAAAAAAAACAAGTGGAATTGCCCGTTTTAAACGAAGTATTAAATCTAATTTAACAATTGAAGAAATTGCAAAAAAGGATTCTCGTAAAAATCCTTTTACAAATTTTGATATTCAATTAGCAAAACTTGTAGAAGAATTACCAAAAGATGACTCAAATTGGCTTTATGAAGTTAAGTATGATGGTTATCGAATTCTTGCAATTATTGAAAATAATAATGTTAAATTAATAACTCGAAATCATCTTGATATTACCGATAAATTCAATGAAATTGCCAATTCTCTTAAAATATTAAGTCAAGGAAAGTCAATGATATTAGATGGCGAAATTGTCATCTTTGATAAAAATGGAAAGTCCAGTTTTCAAGAACTTCAAAATTACATCAAAAAGAAAAATAATGAATCCTTATCTTATATGATTTTTGATCTTTTATCTTATGATGGAATAGATTTAAGAGAAACTCCCTTAATTGAAAGAAAAAAGAAACTAGAAACCATCTTATCAAATCCACCGATAGGAATTCACTATTGTCAGCATATTTTAAATAAAGGCAAACAATTTTACAAAGAAGCAAAGAAATTAGATTTAGAAGGAATTATCGGAAAAAAAATAGATTCCACCTACACTGGTGGTCGAAATGGTGATTGGATCAAATTAAAATTTCGTAAAGGACAAGAATTTATTATTGGTGGATATCTTGTGTCTGAAAAAAGAGAAATTCAATCGTTGTTGTTAGGTGTTTTAAAAAGCAAGAAATTACAATATGTTGGAAAAGTAGGAACCGGGTTGTCCACTTCAAACATTGCTGAATTAAAATCTAAATTTGCTTCATTAGAAAGAAAAACATCACCATTTAATGAAAAATTACCGATAAAAAGCGATGATATTAAATGGTTAAGTCCTAAACTAATTGCTGAAGTTGAATTCACTGAATTCACTAAAGATAATTTGTTGAGACAAGCAAGTTTTAAAGGATTACGAATTGATAAAACCACAAAAGAAGTAAAAATCGAAAAGGATGATTCTTTAAAGATTACAAATCCTCAACGAATTATTTATAAAAATTTAAATATCACGAAACAAGATGTAATAAATTATTACAAAGATATATCAAGTTATATGCTCCCTTATTTAAATCAAAGAATAGTCAGTGTGATTCGTTGTCATAACGGAATTCAAAAATCTTGTTTTTTCAAGAAACATCCAACGCAAGAGCATGAAGGAATTGTCGTGCAAGAAATTAAAAATAGTAAAGGTGAAAACGAAAATTATTTTTATATTGAAAATGAAAATGGATTAATTTATGAAGTACAACTAGGCAGCTTAGAATTTCACATTTGGGGAAGTCAAGTTCATCAACTTGATTCTCCTAACTTAATGGTTTTTGATTTAGATCCAGATGAAAAAATGAGTTTAAATCAAATTCGTCAAGGAGTAAAGGACTTAAAATCTGTTTTAGATCAATTATCTTTAAAATCATTTTTAAAAACAAGTGGTGGCAAAGGTTATCATGTAGTTGTCCCAATACAAACAAAAATTTCATGGGAACAGTTCAAGTCAATTGCCAAGCAAATTGCCATATATATGGAAGAAAAATGGCCTGATAAATATACAAGTAATATGCGTAAAAATCAAAGAAAAGGAAAAATCTTTATTGATTGGGTGAGAAATACAAAAGGAGCCACTAGTGTTGCGCCTTATTCTTTACGTGCTAGACCAAAGGCAAGTGTTTCTATGCCTATTTCTTATAACGAGTTAGATAAAATTGCACCCGATGAAATCACACTCTTTGATGCAATTAAACGTGTAAAGAAAAAAAATCCTTGGAAAGAT
>CAJJXN010000059.1 GCA_905197115.1 uncultured Bacillota bacterium
TCGTGTTGCTTTTATTTTAGATCGGGCTTTCCGAAAATTTGGTTTATCTGGCAGAGCATTTATGCCAATGATTATGGGATTTGGATGTTCCGTTCCAGCCATGATAAATACAAGAACTTTAGCAGATGAAAAAGAAAGAACAGCAACTATTCGCGTAATTCCTTTCTTTAGTTGTGGAGCCAAATTACCAATTTTAACTGCGATTGCTGGTGCAATTGTATATCATTTTGGCATTGGAAATGCAGATATTATTACATATTCTATGTATTTATTAGGCATGGTTGTCGCTCTTGTAAGTATTTTGCTTATGCGTAACACTACCATGAAAGGGGATGTTCCGCCTTTTATTATGGAACTTCCATCTTACCATTGGCCTCGATTTAAAAATTTAATGTTGCACTTATGGGATAAAGCAAAACACTTTATTAAAAAAGCATTTACAATTATTTTAGCCTCCACGATTGTTGTATGGTTCTTATCTCATTTTTCTTGGTCTTGGAAATTTTTAACTGATGAACAAATGAATTTAAGTATTTTAGCAAGTATTGGACAATTGATTCAACCTTTATTTACACCTTTAGGCTTTGGTTCTCAATTAAGTCAATGGGGTTGGATATTTGCTGTTTCAGCGATTATTGGATTAATTGCCAAAGAAAACGTTATCAGCGCGTTTGGAACTTTAGGCGCATGTATTGTCGCTGGTTTTGTAGCTGATGAAGAAGGAGTTTTATCTGCTGTTGAAATGATTAAGGCAACACATATTACGATTCCTGCTTTAATTTCATTTATTGCATTTAACATGACAACCATTCCTTGTTTTGCAGCTGTAGCGACTGCAAAAGCTGAATTAGCCGACAAAAAGAAATTTAAATGGACTATTTCATTTTGGCTTGCAACCTCTTATATTGTCTCCTCGATGATTTATTTAATTGGTTCATGGTGGTGGACAAGTTTTATCTTCGTCGCATTATTTGCACTTGTAATTACCTTAATTATCTTAAATAATAAAAAGGCGATTGCAAAATGTTAACTATTTTTGCCATTACAGTGATAGAAGTAATCGTGATTATTATAAGTGCTCTATTTGTCATCTTTGTTTTTTCTCTTTCTTATATAAATAAGAAAAAAGGAAAAAAGGGATGTTGTGATTGTAGTAGTTGTCCATATTGTGACCATTGCAAAACGAAACGAAAATAGTTAAAATAAAATAAGAATATGCATCAAATATTCTTATTTTTGTATTAGGTGGTGGAATTATGAAAAAAGAAATATCAAATCAGCGATTTGGAGAAGAAAGAGCGTTGTATGGAACACAAAACTTAATCATTAAAAATTGTCAATTTGCAGGAGAAGAAGATGGTGAATCCGCTTTAAAAGAAGCACAAGATATTTTAGTTGATTCTTGCTTATTTGATTTACGTTACCCTTTTTGGCATGATCAAAATATTCAAATTGTTTCCTCTCAAATGACACACAATTGTCGCGCTGCTTTATGGTATTCAAACCATATAGCAATCTTAAATAGTCAATTACATGGTATTAAAGCTCTTCGTGAATCAAGTGATATTCAATTAGTTAATTGTCAAATTGTATCTCCTGAATTTTCTTGGAGATGTAGTCATATCGACATAAAAGATTGCGCTTTAGAAAGTGAATATGCTTTTTTTGAAAGTAAAAATATAAATATCGATAATTTAACGTTTACGGGGAAATATTCTTTTCAATATGTAAATAAAATGAATCTTAAAAATAGTCATTTAAAAACCAAAGATGCATTTTGGCATACTAAAAATGTCACAGTTACGGATACCATTTTAGAAGGTGAATATCTTGGTTGGTATTCTACAAATTTAACTTTAATTCGTTGCCATATTAAAGGGACTCAACCCCTTTGTTATTGTAACAATTTAAAATTAATTGATTGTACAATGGAAGAAACCGATTTAAGTTTTGAAAAAAGTTCTATCCATGCAACTATTTTAGGTTCAATCGATTCGATCAAAAATCCAACAAAAGGAAAAATTGTAGTAGATGAATGTAAAGAACTCATCATCGAAGATAAAAAGAGTAAAGCGAATATTCAAATCAACCAGAAATAATTTTGACCACCATGTTGTGGTCTTTTTTATTAATCATAGCAAATCGAACAAATCATTGTTTCACTTATTTTTTTGAAGATAAATTTCGTTCTTTTGGGAATAGATTGTTTTAAATAGGTTAAATTTTGACCTCTCATTTTAATATAACTTTCTTTTTGAGCAATCAATTTTGCTATTTCAAAATGATTATTTTTATACAACTTTAATTCTTCTTTATTACAAATTAAGTTTGCAATTTCATCAGTATAACTTTCAATTTTTACCAAATCAATTCCAACATTTTTAGGATAAATAACACAAATCGTACTATTTTCTAAATGAGAAGTATTATAGTAAACATCACTTTCATTTATAAATGGTTTTCCTAATGGATTAAAAATTAGTTTAGTCTCTTTTTGCAAATACTGCTTAAGCATTAAATAGTTTAATGCTGATTGTAAACGATATTGTTTTGATTTAAATTTTTGAATATAGGATAAATAATCATTTGGAAGATTCTTTACTAATTCATCATAATACTTTAAATATTTGAATGTGTCTTTAATCATTCCTACCCACATTTTTTTATTCATTAATAAAGTATATTCATATTCAATCAAAGAAAAATTGATTAATTGATTTTTTTTAAAGCAAAAGGTCTTCATCTAAATTAATCCCTTCTTTTTGTAATTTCATATCAAAATCTTGAATTGCTAATTGCCAAAAAGCATAGTTTTGATCATTTCTTTTGTCTTTTAAAAGACTTGAGTACTTATAACTTAAATACTTTCCTATATAATTCATCGCTTTCGTTGAACCATAGATATTATAGTGATTTCCTTTATCTCTAAATTCTTTGCTGAAGTCTACACTATATTTTTCATTTGCCACATTCATGTCTAAAAAATCAATGTGATACAATTTCGATAATTCTTGAATATAGTTATGCTTTCCATAATTCCAACTCGTTGCATTGGCAAAATTAATAAAAGTAAGTTCGATTTTATGATTTTTACATTTTTTTATAAAATGTTTAAGTTGCGAATAAACATTTTTATTTAATTTTTGCGGTTTTGCATGAATATTGCCCATATAATTTTTTACAACAAATTTTGAAACTTCGCTTGAAAATCGGTAGCCTTTTGTGACATCATGATTTTTTAAATTCGGCTTTTGATAAAAATCTCTTAATTTAAGTGTTTTCCATCTACTATGATAAACAAAAGGGATAAAAAATTTTTCATATTCTCTAAAAGCATGCCCATTATATAAACAATCAACATCTAACAAAACAATTTTAGGCTTTTGCTTTTTAATTGCTAAATTTAATAAATTATTAATTTTATGAATTGATTGATGTGAAGCAGCTGAAGCATAAGATGTATAACCATATTTTTTATATAAATATACAGGTGAGAAACCTGAATAAACGCCTGAATGACCAAAAGCAATAATATCTAATGAATGAGCTAAAGGCTCACCTAAAAAACCTTGTTCTCGAAAAAAGTTATCTCCTCCATAATCATCAATATCTTTAGGAATAAAAATAAAACTAATATAAGCATATGTTGTAATAAAAATTAAAACTCCTAAAATTAAATTAAATATTTTTTTCCTTTTCATTCTTTAAAAACCTCCATATATTGGATCTGGTGGCATATATCCCATACCATAAGCTCCAAAAATGATAATTATTAAAAAAACAGCGATAAAAACGAGTAATTTTGTAACAAAAGCAGAATTTAATAGTTTCTCAAGCACATTCATTTTAAAGCCATGCATAATCCCTAATAAGATAATTATCATCAATCCGATTATGGCAACCATAAAGTCAGATTTATTGATAATTGAAAATAAATCAAAAATGCCCTTTTGAGTGAAAATTCCACACATCATATATTTAAAATGATATAAATCAGTTGCTCTAAATAGCATCATTCCAATAAAAACAAAAATATATGTTTTTGTAATTTGTAAAATATTCAAAATAATATTTGTTTCTTTTATTTTAAAACGATCATATATTCTATTAAAAATAGGATTTAAAAGTTGATAAACAATCATTAAACATCCATAATATAGTCCATATACAATATATTTCATTCCTGCTCCATGCCAAATACCAGTCAAAAACCAAACGCAAAAGATTCCAAAACTTAAAATTATTTGATTCATAATTTTTGCTTTTCTTGTCTCTTGAACTTGGTATTTTAAAGCAATATTTGAAGCTACAATTGGATAAAAAATATAATCTCTAAACCAATTGCCTAAAGAAATATGCCATCTGCGCCAAAATTCATTGACATTTTTTGAAATAAATGGTTTATCAAAATTTTTCTTTAAATGAATATGAAAAACTTCACTCACTCCACGAGCCATATCAATGTATCCTGAAAATTCTGCATAAAGTTGTATTATAAAAGCAACTCCACCCACAACAATCATCATTCCATGATAATGCATATAATTCTTAAATATATCATCAACCAGCATTCCAAACCGATTTGCCACGATTAAGATTTTAAAAATTCCCCATAGCAAAATCATAGTCCCCTTATAAACTTGTTTACTTTCAAGATTTCTCCCCTCCATTAATTCTATTTTCATTTCATCAAATCTACCGATAGGACCTTCTATTAATTGAGGAAAAAAGCAAACAAATAATGTCACTTTTATAAGATTTGTCTCACCTTCATATTTTCCACTTGTCACATCAATCGCATAACTTAATGCTTGTAAAGTATAATAAGAAATTCCTAAAGGTAAAAGCATTTTAAATACTGGCATTTGTAAGTTAGCATTAAAAAGATTCACAAAATTAACTCCTAAAGAAGCAAAAAATTGACTATATTTTAAGACAACTAAAATGCCAATATTTAAAAGAAGGGTTAATATTAAAATTCTTTTTTTCTTATTTTGCAGTTTCTTTTTAGCAATTCTTTTCTTTGCTAAAGACAATTTCTTTATAAGTGGGAGATGCTTTTTATCTAATTTTAAAACGATTATTCCATTTAACCATACACTGAAAGAAGTAATTAAAATAAAAATTCCTAAAAAGTGATTATAAATAAAATTCATAATAACACTTAGAAGGCATAAAACAATATATCGATATTTTTTAGGAATTATAATATAACAAAGTATTCCCAATCCTAAAAAAACACCTAATAAAATCCAATACAAATTCATTTTTACGACAACTTTTTAATTAATGCATAAATTGCCTCTATCGAATTAAAATTATTTGCTGTTAAATGCATAGGAGTGATTTTTATATCAAAAGTTTCGTTTAATTTAGCCACTAATTTGATAATATTCATTGATGTTAATATTTTTTCATCGACTAAATGATGCTCCTGTTTAAAGTCTATGTTAGGGATAATTTCTTTTAATATTGCGAATAGTTCTTCCATTTTTCTCACTCCTGTGTCACATATCGATTTTTTAAGATAACTCGATCAATTTTTCCATTTGAATTGATCGGCAATTTTTGAATATAAATATATTTTGAAGGTACCATATAATCGTTTAATCTATTTTTAGCCATTTTTTGAATAAATTCTTTTTTTTCTTCTAATCCTTCATACAATAAAATAATTTCATCTTTCCCCTGATCATATAAACATACACATATATCAATTCCTTCAACTGAGTTCATTGCTGTTTCAATTTCTTTTAATTCAATGCGATATCCATGATGTTTAATTTGATAATCTTTTCTTCCACAATATAACAATTCTTTATTATCGTTATACATGACTATATCACCCGTTTTATAAGCGATTTCTTCATAATTCGTTATAAATGGATTTAAAACAAACGATTGCTTTGTTTTATCTATATCGTGATAATACCCTTTTGCAACAAAATCACCAATGACATACAATTCTCCTTTAACATTCTCATCAGTAATTAATTGATTTTTTTCATCAAGAATCATTAAACGAATTCCCTCACAAGCTTTTCCGATTGGCAAAGATTCATTTTCACTATATTCTTTATCAACAATATAATAAGCACAAATATCGGTCGTTTCGGTCGGACCAAATAAATTGACATAGCGCATATCTGGATAATATTTTTTCCAATAATTGAGAATTTTTATTGGCATTACTTCTCCAGCAAAAAATACATTTTTTAAAAAACGTACTTGTTCATAAGCCAATAAATCAAATTGAGCTACTATTTTTAAAGCCGTTGGCACCCAATAAATTGTGTCAATTTTTTTATCATTTAAATATTGAATGAGCAAAGATGGAAACACGAAGTATTCTTTAGGAATAAGATGATAAGTTGCTCCACTCAACCATGTCGCATACAAGTCAGAAATAGAAAAATAAAATGGAGTTTGCGAACCAAAATTTGTGAAATGATTGATTGAAAAGCATTTTACAAACCATTTACTATAAGAAATCACATTTTTATGTGTGATTATACTGCCTTTAGGCATTCCCGTAGAGCCAGATGTAAAAATAACAAAAGCTGGATCGGTAGATATTACTTTTTGAGACACTGAATGAATGGCCACCATATCATACTTTGTGATTATAGCTTGTTCAAAACATAAAATAATGCAATTTGGAAATATTTTTTTACAATTTATTTCATCTTTTTTCTCACATATAATTACTTTCGGTTGTAAGATAGAAACTATATTTTGTAATCTTTTTTCATTAGAATCAACATCTAGTACTGTATAAAAATTACTACTAAATAATATCCCCGCCATTACCCCTGGAATTTTGGCACTTCTTTCCATGTAAATGGCAACTGGTTCAAATTCAACATGAAGTTTTATTAAGGAAATAGCAATATGACACGCTATTTCATAAGTATCTTTATAAGTATAACAACAAGTAATATCTGTAAAAGCGACTTTATTTTCAAACCGAGCCGTTGTATCACAAATAACTTCAACTAAAGTATTCAATTTATCTCCTCCTTATGTGATAATTCGACATAAATCTATCTTTATATCTAATCTAAGTTATTATAGCATAGACTTTTTCAAATGAAGTAAATAAAAAGTTTACTTTAAAAAGGGTTTAAAAGAACTTAGAATTCTTTTAAACCCTTTCATTTTATTTTTTATCGGTTTTCCAAATTGGTTTTGGATCTGTCGGTAAAATATCGTATTCAACCCATTCAAGATAAAGCATTAACAATACTTGTACTTTTGTACCTTCTGGATTAGAAATAATAATATAATCTTCTCCAATTAATTCAATAATTCCATCATAAACCGTATCACGCCATTTATCACTATCAGGATAACTAAAATAAAGTTGCGCTCTTCTACCAATCGTGTTTCTTAAAACTGTATTTACAAAAGTATCAGCGCCTCCATTGTCTTCTGGTTTAGCAGCCTTTTCAGCCAAATCGGTCACTCTTTCATCATTATATGAACTCATTCCTGAACCATCTGGGGTAGGATATGGTGGCACTTGGTGCATAAAGTTGGGGTTAAATCTTTGATTATTAAATTCCATTGTATCTCTCCTTACATTACATCATATGTAAAAAGAGTAGACTTGTGCCTATTTTTTTAATTTTATTTTACCCATTGAATCGGTGTTTCATTATTTTGAATTAAAAATTGATTGATTTTTGAAAATGGTTTAGAACCAAAAAAACCATTATAAGCAGATAAAGGCGAAGGATGCACACTACTAATAACTAAATGTTTTGGATTATTTAACATTACACGTTTACTTTTAGCATTGCTTCCCCATAAGACAAAGACAATAGGGCGGTCTTGTTTGTTTAAAAGTTCGATTACTCTGTCTGTTAAAATTTCCCAACCTTTATTTTGATGACTTAAAGGAGAACTATGACGTACAGTTAAAATCGTGTTTAATAAAAGAACACCTTGTTCACTTAAATAAGATAAATCACCATCTTGATTGACTTTTACATGCAAGTCATCTTCCATTTCTTTATATATATTTTTTAAACTAGGAGGTAAATCCTTACATAAAACAGAAAATGAGAGCCCATGGGCTTGATTATAATTGTGATAAGGATCTTGTCCTAAAATGACAACTTTTACTTTTTCAAGAGGGGTCATTTTAAATGCATTCCAAATATTTTCAAAATCAGGGTGACAAATATAGTGTTGATATTCATTACGAACAAAAGCCATTAATCTTTTATAATAATCTTGTTTTATTTCATCTTTTAAAAAATCTTGCCAAATCATTGTTTTACTCCTTTATTAACTGATTCATGTATGCTTCTAATTCTTTTTTATAATCTCCATAAACAATAACATGATGATTTCCCAGAGGATAATTCAAAAAATAATCCATATTATTGTCTAATGTAATCTCAATTTGAGTACGACATAAATTATCTTTTGTTAAATTTTGTAAGATATTTCCTGTATTTACATAATAACTTTTCAAATCATTTCCAATTTTAAAAATTGTAATTCTATCTTGTTTTAATTCACCTTTTATTGCTACTCCTATTTTAGATTCATAATGAGTATCAAATTGATAACGAATTAACATATTTAAAGGAATTGTACAATGTGCTAAAATCATTTTTTGTGAAACTAAATCAATCTTACTTGGATTAGCTTGAAAGCCTATTTGTTGTGTTACTTTTTGTAGAGTTAGCATTGTAATCAAAGTAGGTATATCTCCTTCACAAGTTGCAATTATTCCTTCTTGATTAAGCATTGCAAAAGCCAAACAAGAAGTAGTATGAATCGTATCTAATAAAGAGAAACAACGAACCGTTATTCCTTTTAAATCATATTTTTTTATTATCTTTTTTAAAGCATGGTAAACATTCATAGCCTTGTTTAACTCTACTTGATTAAAAGAAGGATAATCTGTTAAATTATTTTTAATATCTTCTTGACTTCTATAATTTTGAATGAATTCTTCAATTGATATATCAATTAATTCAATATGATGAATTTGCAAAGCTTCTTTGTAAGAAACTTCACTTGCAATCAACCAATCACTCGGTTTGCCTATTACTCCTAACTTGATAGTTTGATTGTCTAAAATTTGTCGTATTCTATTACTTAAATAAGCAATGTCGCCATGTAAAATTTCACCTTTCATCTGCTTTCCTTTTAAATAAGATAAAATTTCCATCGAAGCGGCTAAAGAGTTATTTGAACCATATGTTAATAAATATATCGGTTGTTTTAACTGTGGCAATATTTTTAA
>CAJJXN010000060.1 GCA_905197115.1 uncultured Bacillota bacterium
TTATTTGGGTGAAATTATCCGAAAAATATAATAAAGTGAAAGTTTATAGTTTCGCTGTGATTTGGATTAGTATTTCTTTATTATGTTGCTTATTTATTCCTGCTATTAATAGTACTGCTTCAAATAAAATTAGTGCTTTTATCTTCTTAGGAATTATTGTCATAGCAGTTGGATTTGGAATGAGTGCTGTACAAATCCTGCCTTATTCAAGTGTTCCTGATGTTATTGAAGTAGATGAATACACAAATCATGTACGTCGTGAAGGTGCTTATTATGGGGTTGTACAATTTATGTATAAGTCGGCCTCTGGAATTGCTGTCGCTTTAGTTTCTTTTATTTTAGGTTTATTTGGTTATGTAGAATCTAATGGAGGTCCTTGGATTGCCCAAGAATCTGCGACTTCTTTGATTGCTATTCGTTGTGTAATTGGACTTTTGCCTGGTATTTTATTTATTTTATCCGTATACTTTGGTTTTAAAGCAAATTTAGATAGAGATCGCTTTAATCACATTAAACAAGAACTAGAAATTAGAAAAATAAGCGAACAAAATATAAAGAATGAAAATTCTATGGAGAAAAATTAATGAGTGATTTAAAAGTTTTAAATATTGCGGTAATAGCTCACGTTGATGCAGGAAAATCTACTTTAGTAGATGCATTTTTACGCCAAAGTGGAGTTTTTAGAGCTAATGAAGAAGTAGTAGATTGTATTATGGATAGTAATGAACTTGAAAGAGAAAGAGGCATTACAATTTATTCTAAAAATTGTTCTATCCAATATAGAGATATTAAAATAAATATTGTAGATACTCCAGGACATGCCGATTTTGCTAGTGAAATTGAAAGAATTATACGAACAGTCGACAATGTTATTTTATTGGTAGATTCAAGTGAAGGTCCAATGCCACAAACTCGATTTGTTTTATCAAAAGCTTTAGAAATTGGTTTGAAACCTATTTTACTTATTAATAAAATTGATAAAAAAGATGCTCGTTGTGCTGAGGTTGTAGATGAAGTTTTTGAATTATTTGACAATTTAAAAGCAACTGATGAGCAACTTGATTTTCCTGTTTTATATGGAATCGCTAAACAAGGAATCGTAAAATATGAGTTAGATGATGATAATACAAATTTACAACCTTTATTTGAAACCATTTTAAAACATACACCAATTTATGATACTCAAAAAAATAATCTTCCTTTACAAATGCAAGTATCTACTTTGGCATATGATGATTATATTGGACGTTTAGGAATTGGAAGAGTGTTTCAAGGTGTATTAAAGGCAAATCAAGAAGTTTCTTATTGCAAATCAAATGGTCAAATCGCTAAAATTCGAATTGGAAAAATTTTTGTTTATAAAGGATTAAAAAGAGTTTCTGTAGAAGAAGTTCATAGTGGAGACATTGCAGTCGTTTCAGGAATTAGTGAAATTTCTATTGGTGAAACCATCTCCGATGTAAATAATCCGCAACCACTCGAATTAATTAAAATTGAAGAACCTACTTTATCTATGAATTTTTGTGTAAACACTTCACCATTTGCCGGTCAAAGTGGAAAATTTTTAACTTCTTTACAGATTAAAGCTCGTTTAATGAAAGAACTTGAAGTAAATGTAGGTTTAAAGGTAGAAGAAAATCCTACAACGGATAGTTTTAAAGTATCGGGACGTGGAGAACTTCATTTATCCATTTTAATTGAACAAATGCGACGTGAAGGGTATGAATTTGCTGTTTCTCGTCCTCAAGTTATATTTCACGAAGAAAATGGCGTTTTATACGAACCCATGCAACGCGTTACTGTCAATGTTTTAGACAAATATAGTGGTAAAGTAATTCAGGCTTTTAATATTCGTAAAGGGGTAATGGAAGACATGGATATGGATTCAGGTTACACAAAAGTGACTTACTTACTTGCCACTAGAAGTTTAATTGGTTATCGCAATGAATTTACGAATGAAACGCATGGCGAAGGAACCATTATTACTACATTTGCAGGTTATGCGCCTTATATGGGAGAATTACCTCATCGAACAAACGGTGTTTTAATTTCTTCAGAATCAGGAACTACAATGGCTTATTCTTTACAATTTTTAGAAGATCGGGGCATATTAATTGTTCCCCCTGGAGAAGAAGTCTATGAAGGCCAAATCATTGGAATTCATAAACTTTCTAATGATTTAACTGTTAACCCTATTAAAAATAAAAATTTAACATCGGTTCGAAGTGCTGCAACAGATGTTGCCGTAAGTGTAAAACCACACAAAACGATGTCTTTAGAAGAGGCTTTAGAATTTATAGAAGATGATGAATTAGTAGAAATTACACCTTCTGCGATTCGTTTAAGAAAAAAATATTTAACTAAAATGGATCGCAAACTATCTTTAAGAAACTAATAAAAAAAGATTATGTAAGAAAATCTCTTATCATAATCTTTTTTAATAATATTCTACAACACCTTTTTTGCCTTTTCCAACTACTAAAGAGGAAAGTTTCGTCCAAGTTTGACATTTAACTCCCGTTTCACTTAATCCATATTTTTTTTGAAAAGCATTTACGGCCGATTGTGTTTTAGAACCATAAATTCCATCTAATCCACCTGTTCTATAACCCAATGCATTTAAGGCATCTTGTAAAATTAAAACATAAACTCCTTTATCATTTCTTTTTAAAGCAGGATAACCTGCGCTACAAGCTGGAGGAGTAGCACGCTTATCAAAATGAAGCCATCGAGGGGTCAAGCGTAGCGGTTCAACATATACCCATACTTTTAATTTTTTAGCTAAATTATATAAATCTGTTCTCTCTTTTACGCTTAAGTTTTGTGCTGTATCAAATGATACTCCTGCATAATGCTGACTTTGTCCTGAATGACCTCCTTCAAAAATTCTTTTAAATGCGTAACCTACATAAATTGGTTTTCGCCATCTTTCTCTTGTTGTGTTAAAAGCTTCCATGGTTTTTCTTGTCGTCCATAAAATTTTACTTTTTGTACTTCCTTTAAATTCTTTTAAAGTTAAATATTTATTTTTTATATAAGGCATAGGAGAGCCTAAAGAACGATTGTAAGTCTCCATCTTATTTGTATATTCATTATAAACTAATACTTTCATGCTATCACCTAATCTATAATATGTTTTTTTTGGAAATAATTGCTAAATTAAAAAATGATTTGCATAATTTTTCAAAATTCAACAAAAATATTACTAGGTAGACAAGAAAGGAAAAAGATATATGAGACGTTCAATACATGTAACATACCATAAAACAGACGGAAAATGGCATGTTGTAAATGGAGATTCTAGTAGATCAAGAGGAAATTACTCAACTCAAAAAGAGGCTATGAAATATGGACGTAAGTTAGCAATGGAAACATCTAGTGAATTCTTAATTCATGGTAAAGATGGTAAAATTCGCTTAGCTACATCGTATGGAAATGATCCTAGAGGAAAAAGTACTTCTTCAAAATCGACTACTTCTTCTCGTTCAAGAAAAAGAAAATCTTCATAAAAAAAGGATAAAAACTACAAGTGATTTTTTCATTTGTAGTTTTTATTTATTCAAAAAAAGTTTTTTATAAAAAAACGTCTATATTATAAATGTGGACATAATTTTACGTTATGTGACAAAGTTTGACAAATTTCGCAAGTGAGAAATGAAATAATAACTATAAAGGAGGAATTTATATGGTCTTAGATAAAACAGTATTGGAAAGTTCTTTTAAAATCCAATGTAATAGTGTCGCTCAATATGGAAAGGAATATATTCGAGTTAAACTTCTTTTAGCCAATCATCATATTATCCATGATTTAATAAAAGAACAAGAAGTCTATTATAGTATAGTTGATATAAAAAAAGAAATAAGCATGAACTATTGCGAAAATTATATCAACTACATCGATAATATTTTAAACTCTATGGAATGTGAAGACAAGCGAATTTTACAAAATGAATTTTTTTCTAAATCAAATCCAACATGGTGGTATGGAATTTATTCAAAAAGCACATTTTATCGAGTTAAAAAAAGAGCCGTTCGCCAATTCCTAACATATGTCGTATAAAGCTTTCACACAATTAGGACTTCTTTTTCTTTCCATCAGCCCACAACCAAGATATGACTTTAGTACTTTAATGAGCGTTGAAGGACGCATTTATACTTCAGACATTCATACCCCAATTCTCATTCACTTTTCAAACTTTAATCATTTCTTCAACGATTTGACTTACGAATTTCAAATTTTTGAAAATGATATTTTAAAAAAGTCACAAAACATTTTAGGTTCACAAATCAAAAATAATCAATTTACATTTGAATATGATACTTTTGATTATTATAGAGACTTTAAAAATATAAAAATTAAAATTAGTAATCCATTTCAAACTATTCAGTCACCACTTCTTACTATTTTTAGTTGTGAAAAACAAAGTTATGTAAATTACACAAATCAGTCTGTTGTATATAATATTTCCACTCCAGTTGCTACCACTTTCACATTAAGAAAAAATGAAAAAGATTGTAGCTTGGATTATTTATATGAAAAAGTTTCTACCACGGGAATGGGAAATATTATTCAAGATTATAGTCGCTATATTTCTTTTCATCGCATTTCGTTGTTTATATCGACTCTTAAAGAATATGAGCTTGAAGAAATATCTACTGCAACTTTACGGTTATATACCCAATTTCCGAATACCGATTTAAAAAATATTGAAGATAGTGCAGTGGATGTAGAATTTTCTCTTATTGAGAAAAATAAATGGTTTTATCTTAACAATGAATATCGCTTTTATCAAGATCAAGTTGATGGAGCCATTTATGAAAATAAAAATTCTTCTTGTGGAAATGCATTACACCCTTTCTTTATTCCGTTCAATTGCATAAACCGATCTATCGATTATGCAATTATATTTTCAAATATAGGATATAACAAGAACACTTTTTATATTCGAGGAAATATAAAAATTTCAAGGCCTTTATATGGTGACTTTCCTTCTAAGTATTATTACCATGAAGAAAAAACACCATTAATAGATGTGGAGTATGAGCAATAATGTATAACATTTATCTTTTGATTTTGTCCTGGATATGTTGTTTACAAATCTTTTTTTCAAGTAATGCCCAACTAAAAATGAATCAAGCATCTTTTTTTATTGATACTGCTTTAATTGAAGATTGCTTAGATTTAGATAGTTTATTATCTGCCGGGGAAATGGGATTTAATGCCATCGAATTAAATCAATCATTTATTAAAAAATATGTAAAAGAAACACTTGAAAATAATTTTTTTGAATTTCATTTTGATTTATATTATTATTTTTATGATGCAAAAACTTGCCAAAATTGTAATATTACAGATGTTCCATGTAATAGTGTACAAATTAAAATCATTATTACTTATCAAACATTAAAAACGGAGAAAATAATTCGCTATGAACTTAAAGAAAGAAATTAAAATTGTGCATGAAAATCATGAAAAATGTATTGAAATCATCGAAAAATCTTTTTTAAAAAATTATTTTAGTGAAACGTTAACAGACATTCAATATAATGGAAGTGACTTTTTTGGGCAAGATAATGAACTTGGTCGTTATAAACTTGATATAACCATTTCCAATGAAGAAGTATTTTCAATTTTATGTCAATTAGCCAATTATGCATTAAAACCCTTTTCATCCCAATATCCTATTTTAGATATAGCTTTTGGAAATTATCGATTAAGTGCAATGCATCCCTCTTTAGCAAGAAATAATAATGAGAAAGTTACAACATTTTCCATTAGGAAAATCCAACCATCTTTAAAAATTAAAGATAATGATAAGACTTTGTGCCCATCATTTGTTTTTAACCTTTTAACCATTTTAATAAAAAATTATCAATCGATCATTATTAGTGGACTAACAGGAAGTGGAAAAACCGAACTACAAAAATATTTAATATCTAAAACAAATGTGACCGACCGGATTATCTTAATTGAAGATAGTTATGAAACTTATATTAAAGAAATTTATCCGCAAAAAGATATTACATCTTGGATTATTAATTCTCAAAATCAAAATTTAAGTTTATTAATTAAAACATCCTTAAGACATAATCCTGATTGGATTATTGTAGCGGAAACAAGAGGTGCGGAAGCCTTTGAAATGATTCAATCTATTTCCACAGGCCATCCAATCATTACTACTATACATAGCGATTCAGCATCTAATAGTTTGCATCGCTTAATCAAAATGATACAAAAAAGCATTGAATTTAATGAAAAAAATATGCTTCAAGATGTTGCAACTTATTTAAAAATAGGAGTACACATAAAAAAACAATTAAGAGGGAAAAAAATTGTTCGAAATATTACTGAAGTTGTAGAATATATTCCAACTTCATCAGGCTATAAAACAAACTATTTGTATCAACTTAATGAGAATAATTTACCGATTTACCATCCAATGAGTGAAGAATTATACCAAAAAATACAAAAAAACAAATTTAAGACAACCGATATATCTGTTTTTATCCCTAAGGAGGAAGTAGATGAATAAAAAAAGTTTTTTACCTTTTTGTATTTTACCAATTGTATTTTTTATCTCTTATTTATTAACAGATCAACTTTTATTATCTTTTATAATTTTGTTTTATGTTGTTTGGATTATTTATTTAATTTTAAAAGAGAAAAAACGAGATGAAACGAAGCTTCTTCAAATAGAAAATGCCTATACATTTAGTAATTTTTTAAGTATGCAAATGTATTCTTCTACTAATTTATTTGAAGCATATCAAATGATTGAACCTTATATTGCCCAAAGTTTTCAAAATTTAAATGGAGAATATTTTTTAGAAGAAATTAACCAAATTGCCGATGAATACGCACTAAATGGTTTTAGTTTATATGTAAAAACAATGATTCTATATCACAATAATGGCGGCGATTTTACAAAAATGCAAATAAGCGCTACGAACATTTGTCAAAAAACAAAAATTTATTATTTTAAGTTAAAAGAAAAAAAGAAATATAAAATATATGAGATTAGTATTTTATATTTTTTGTGGATATTTGTAATGTTATTTATTAAATTTGCTTTAAGTAATTATTTCACGCAAATGCTTTCATTTAGTTTATTTCAAATCTTACTAGGTATTATTTTAATTATTGGACTTCATTTCTTTTATGAAACAATTCGAATTTATTATAAAAATAATATAAAGGGGTTATAAATATGAAAAATTATTTAAAATATTGTCAAACTCTTAAAATTAATATCAAAAAAGATAAAGTTCATCAGATTACACAGCTTATTATTATTGGAATACTAGCTACTTTATTTATAATATCAAAACATTTTATGATTGGTTTAACTCTAATATTTACAGGTGGAATACTCTTTTTAATGCATTTTATAAATATCGAAAAAAACTATTTAAAACACATTAATTCAAAAGAAATAGCTTTTTATAGTTTATATCGATTTTTAATAAATATGCTTGATAATCAAATTATTTTATATAATGCACTAAAAGAAAGTTATGAATTTGTCGATGAAATATTAAAAGAAGATGTAGCACAACTTATCGAAAACATTGAAATAGATACATCGATTCAACCATACATACAATTTAGCAATAATTTTCAAAATGAACAGATTAAACAAATGATTTTACTTTTATATCAAGCTCAAGAAAGTAATCATTCTATTCAAATATTAGAAAATATGAATCAAACCATTTTACAAATTCAAGATAGTTCTCTCCAAGATATGGTTATTCAAGAATGCAAAAAACTAGATAAGTTTGCTATTGTCCCTCTTATTTTATCTGCTACAACAATTGTTTTAATTTCGTTATTTATGTTTAAAATGATTGGAGGTGCACTTCATGTCTAATCAATTTGGACTTATATTAAGCTTTTTATTTTTGACAATATTTATTTCTTTTAGTAATGAAATGATTAATTATCAATCTTTTTCAACCATTTTTGATGCTCAGACAACTCAAATTTTCAATTATGTTCAAAAAAATGGATATAATGAGACAATTATTCAAGAATATTGCATTCAATATCAATTTAATAATGTAAAACATCAATCAAGTGTAGATAATCTTTTTGAGCATCATACAATCATTTTTACAAAAAATTATAGAAGTATTTCGTCATTTGAAAATATATTTAATAAAACAATCACTAAAAAATTAGAAATATTTAGAAAGGTAGGAATATAATGAGTGAATTTAAAGCACAACTATTAGGTCTTTTAATTGTAATTAGTATTTTTAGTGTAATTATTATTGGTTATAAATCGCTTGTAAAAAGTACTTGGAATAAAATTAATCAAGAAGTTTCTTCCTTAGAATTAACAAATAATGAATAAAGTTATTTTTAGAATTCCTCCTTCATAAAATTTACAAAAGGAGGTTTTTTTATGGAAGATTATGATCAAATTTATAAAAGAATTCATCAACGAAAACATCTTGATATTCAAAATGAAAAGCCAAAGATAAAAAAAGAAAAGAAAAATAATACT
>CAJJXN010000061.1 GCA_905197115.1 uncultured Bacillota bacterium
CTGGAAACTGCCGTTTCCCTTACTCTGTCCGCAAGACTTTCCACGCTCACGAACATATGATAGATATAGCCGTAGTGCTCGAAAACTCGGATGACCTTTTCGCTTGCGTCGTTCTCCGCATACAAGCGGAAATATTTTTCTTTATCTGTCATAATATAAACCCCTTTTCTATTTGCCGGCTTTAGCCGTTCTTGTCTGTTCCTTACATATATTATTATACTCATATAATCGGCGTTGTCAATACCTTTTTTGAAATTTTTTTATTTTATTTTAAGTTTGTCATATTAAATAAAATTCTTTTATTTTTTTTGTGCAGAATAACGAATAGAATAAATATGTGCATTATAAATAAAAATATATTATATTTGAATTGGAGGATTTGTAATGAAATATTGCTCACATTGTGGAAATGAATGTGTTGATGATGCTCTAATATGCACTAATTGTGGTTGTTCTGTTGAACCTACAATAAATGCAATAAAGCCACAAAATAATGGTTTTGCAATTGCTGGTTTCGTTTGTTCTTTTTTTATTCCACTTCTTGGATGGATTTTTGGTGGAATTGGACTTAGTAAATCAAAAAAGATAGGTGGCAAAGGTCAGGGATTTTCAATTTCCGCATTAGCAATCGCTACAGTAATGTTCATATTTAATTTAATCTATATATTAAATTAAAATAAGTATAAGATCAAGGAAGAAATTCCTTGATTTTTTTAAAAGTTATAGGCTTATTAGCATGGACTTTAAAAACAAATTTCTTGAAATTTAAAGACAAAAATCTCTCTATTTAGAATTATTAATATCTATTTATATTCATGATGAAATCTGCTATACTGATTTTGATAAAGTAGTTAAATAAATGAAAATGAATGCTAGAGTAAAAGGTATTTTTTTATTGTAAAGAAAATTGTAATGAATAGAATTAAGTTAGACTTAATTAAAGGAGCATAAAAATGATTTTAAATACAGGAGCGAGAACAGATATTGTTCAATATTATTCACAATGGTTATTAAATCGTTTCAAAGAAGGATTCGTCTATACAAGAAACCCTTTATTTTTAAATAAAGTAACAAGATATGAACTTTCACCCAATAAAATTGATTTAGTTTTATTTTGTTCTAAAAACTATAAACCTATTTTGCCTAGATTTCATGAAATTAGTGATAAATATCGCACTTATTTTCATTATACAATTACAGCTTATGGCAAAGATATTGAGCCAGGAGTGCCCTCAATTGATGAAAGTATCCAAACTTTAATTCAACTTTCAAAGCAAGTAGGAAAAGAAAAAGTTGCATGGAGATATGACCCAATTCTTTTAACAACAAAATATACGATTGAAGTTCATGCCAAAACTTTTGAATATATAGCTAAAAATTTAGCACCTTATATTGATCGGTGCATTTTCAGTTTTGTGGAAATGTATAAGAAATTAGAAATGAATATGCCAGAAATTATATTGTTAAGCGAAGAAGATAAAAATAAAATCGCAAAAATAATCGGTGAAATCGCACATAAATATGGGATTCATCTTCAAACTTGTGGTACTAATCATAACTATTTACAATATGGAATTCATACTTCAGGATGTGCTACTTTAAACATCCTTGGAAAAGCAAATCATTGTCAATTTAAGGAGTTAAAGCATAAAGGTTTACGAGAAGGATGCCATTGTATAGAAAGTCGCGATATTGGAGCTTATGATACTTGCTTAAATGGCTGTAAATATTGTTATGCAAATAAAAGTCCTCAAAAAGCAAAAGATAATTTTCAATATCATGATCCCAATTCGCCCATTTTGCTCGGTAAAATAAAAGATACAGATGAAATCATTCAAGGGGTGCAAAAAACTTATTTAATTAATGAAAATAAACAAATCAGTTTATTTGATGAAGACGATAGATCTTTAAAGTAACAAGACTTGTTATTTAAATTAATTTTTGCTATATTATAATCTAATGATTAAAGATAGTTAGGTGTGAAAATATGGCAGATATGACAAAGCAATTAGAAAAAGGAAAAATTGTGCCGTTGGTATTTAAATTAGTGATTCCAGCGGTAATTGCTCAACTCATCACTTTTTTATATAATATTGTGGACCGCATGTATGTGGCTAAAATTAAAGAAAGTGGAATGGCTGCATTAGCTGCTTTAGGAATTGTTTTGCCCATCACTTTAATTATTCAAGCATTTGCGAATTTAATTGGTCTTGGAGGTTCTCCACGGGCCAGTATGAAATTAGGCGAAAATAATCCCCAAGAAGCAAATAAAATTTTTAACACTTCTTTTGTTTTACTTACTATCGTTGGCATTTTGATTAGTTGTATTACTTTTATATTTGCAAAAGATATTTTGATTTTATTTGGTTGTCCTTTTAATGCGATAGATTATGCCACTTCTTATTTAAAAATTTATTCATGTGGAACTATTTTTGTATTATTAGCACAAGGGTCGAATCCTTTTATTACCGCACAAGGTTATTCCATGATAGCCATGCTTTCGATTTTAATTGGAGCCATTATTAATATTATATTGGATCCTATTTTTATTTTTACTTTTAATATGGGAGTAAAAGGAGCAAGTTTAGCAACAATTCTTTCTCAACTTATTTCATTTATATGGATTCTATTGTTTTTTATATCAAAGAAGAGTTTGTTTAAATTGCGTTTTTTAGATATGAAATTGGAAATTAAGAGAATAAAAAGTATCCTTTTTCTTGGATTTTCTCCATTTATTATGACATTAACGGAATGTGCTATTCAAATTGTATTTAATGTGAATTTAAGTTTAGCTACGCATGGTAATGAAGATTATACTGCAGCTTTGACGATTATGTTAAGTGCTTTGCAATTCATTTCGCTTCCCTTAAATGGACTGGGTTATGGTATGCAGCCATTTGTCAGTTATAATTATGGAAAAGGAAATGCCAAAAGACTAAAACAAGGGATTCAATTTGTTACTATTTTGGCATTTTGTTATGCCATTATTGTTTGGTCTATCTCCTTGTTTGTTCCACAACTTTATGCTTATATGTTTTCGGCTAGTAATCGTGTTAAAGCGATAGTCATTCAATTTACGCCTTATTTTTTAATGGGATCAATCATGTTTTTTGTTCAAATGACATTACAAAATATTAATGTTGCATTAGGTCAAGCAAAATCTGCTTTATTTTTAGCTGTTTTAAGAAAAGTAATCATTTTAATTCCTTTATGTTTCATTTTAACCCATTTTATCGGATTTAAAGGTGTATATTTATCTGAAGGTATTGCAGATTTAGTAGCAGGAATTATTACGACTATTGTATTATTTACTTCTTTTCCTAAAGTATTTAAAAAAAGAGAAGAAGAAGTAAAGAAATTATTAAATGAGAAAAACAATTGTTAGAGTCAAAAAAACTATCAAATTGAAATTTGATAGTAAATCATTTTAATATATTTAGATTATTGAATCTTCAATAAAAATAGTTAAAGTAGACTGTTCACAAATTATTGTATTTTTTGCAATACGTGTTTTTTCTTGTAATGAAAATAACCCTTTATAATTAGTATGTGAAACATAAAAAGGAGCCGCACTTGAAGATACATCAATGCGCAATTTTTCACCTTTTTTAATTAAGAAAGCATGTTCATCAAAAGAAAAAGGGATTGTAATAGGGGTGTTTGGCACATAATTATCTATGATATTTGAAATTTGTTGAATATCATCACGCAAACCAAAATCGCCATCTTTTTTAACAAGGCTTAAGCGCATATAAAAGCAAGTATCCTCACAATCTGATTTTACTTTTAAGGATGCCATCATTTTTCCTTTTACAAACGTATCTTTTTCCATTTCAGGTGTATAAAAAGTTAAAATATCTTTATGTGTATTTGGCTTTTCTTGCCATGCACATCCACCAAAATTGGAAGACAATCCTCCTAAAAAAGTGGCGGGATGAAGGGGATCATAAAAATAACTTTTTTGATTTTTTCCTAAAATAAAAGTCATCGATTTACTCGGCGTTTTAAAAGAATCAGTGAGCCATTGATTTTTAAATAAAGCGTAATAAGTGACTTGATTAACGAGAAAAGGAGCTTTCTGCTTATTTAAAATAAAATCTACCCAAGCGACATCATAATTTGGATATGCTTCATAAATATTGCCTTTATCAAATTGAATGGGTTGACTTAAATGATTACAACCATGATCATAAGGATGAATAACTAAAGATGATTTCGCTTTTGTTGTTTCATCTAAATGATTCCACATATCCAATATTCCACCTGTATAAATATCATAAAAACCTGTTATAAATAAAATGGGAATATTGGCATGCTTTACGGCATCAATTGATTCACCTCCACCATATCTTGTTTTCCAAAAATCATCTTTTTGATTAGGGTGAAGAAGAATTTTATCAAAATCTTTCGCTTCTTCTTTAAAAACATTCTTTGAAAAATGAATAAGTGGTAACTGATTAAAAGAATGAGCATCAAAATTTTTATTATGCATGGTTTTTGCTTTATACATTCCTACATACCAATTTCCATGCAACCCAATTTTATAAAATCCATTTCGATAATTACAATTATAGCGATTACAATCTTGTACTTCTAAAATGGCACCTTTAATATCTTTTGCAAAAGGAGCTGTGACAAAATGAACAGACGCACAGTAACTGCCTCCTGCTAAAAAAATTTCACCATTGTAAAAATCTTGCTTACGAATCCAATTTTGTAAAGCTAAACCATCTTCTCTTTCAAAAATATAAGGAATGCAATCGCCACTGCTTTTTCCTCTTCCACGACAATGCTGAAAAATGACGCCATAACCATGATCAAGCCAACGTTGATAATCTTTTTGAACGATTGTTCCGATTTCTTCTTCAGTTAATTCTTGTAAGTAATCAACATAAGGAGAGCGATATACGATAACTGAGAATTGTTTTTTATTCTCGGGTTTACAAAGTACAGTAAATAGTTTTGCATGATTAACTTCTATATAGTTCCAAGTATTCATTTAAAAAATCTCCTATTTTTTCACTTTCATATTTTGACCAGAATTTGCAAATAATTCTTCATTGATTACTTGGTCTTCTAAAACGTGTTTTCCATTTATAAAAACATGTTTGATACCCAAAGGATATTCGTCACCTTTTTTGTTTTCTGCAATCGTTTGATAATCAAAAATAGTAATATCTGCATAGTTTCCTTCCACCAATGTTCCTCTTTTTTTTAATTGAAATAAAGAAGCGGTTTTACCACTCATTTTATAAATGGTTTCTTCTAATGAGTGAAGCTTATTTTCTCTTGTCAAACGCAAAAATTTTACAAAACAATTGTAAAATGCGGGATTTTGAATTCCTTCAGTTTGTAACCAAGCATCGCTCATAAACACAGACATTTCATTTTTTGCTAGTTTTTCAATGATTTCTTCATTGTAATATTTGTACATATAAACTCGTCCTTCAAAATGGTTATGTGTGCAAAGTTCAAGATAAGTCTTGAGCTTACTTTGCTTTTTCTCTTTGGCAATTTGAGCAATGTTTTTACCAATATATTCTTTATCATTTTCAAGATAAGCAATTTGAATATCATCAAAATCAAAGCCTAATAATTTTTTTGTCATAAATATTTCAAAACTTAAGCGCAAACGAACAAAAAATTTATTTCTTTTATGAAGAGGTAATTTTTGATACCAAGCTGGTAAAATGACGGTAATGGTGGAAGCCCCTAAAGGATAAGAATACATATCAAATGCCGCTTCACTTCCATTTTGATTGATTTGTTGCAATATTTGTAACGATTCATCTACACATTTCCAAGATTTCTTGCCGACAAAAATTAAATGCGAGTTTTGAACTTTACAACCGGTTGTTTTAGCAATATCTGCGATTTCATCCAAGGCTCTCAATAAATGAGGTCGACCAAAAAGGGATTTATAACTCATTGATACAGCTGAATTTGCGCGTGCATGAAATGCCATTGTTTTATTATATTTTTTGCATAGTCGACCAATATCATAAAGTTCTTCTTTCTTTACAAAGATGCCAGGACGATACATTAATCCAACAGAAATACCAATCGCCCCATTTTGAAGTGCATATTCCATTAAATCAAGCATTTTTTGATAATCTTCTTTGGTCATTTCTTCTTTCGTAAGCCCATTAATGGAACTACGTACACTTCCATGACCGATATAAGTAGCTACATTTAACGGAGTATGATGATTTAAATTTTCTAACCATTTTTTAAAATCTGGAATGGCGTGTTTTTGATCTAAAGTAAAAATATCTGAGCCAATCTCTTGAATGTGCTCTTGATTATTATCATAGCCAGTTGCAGAAAAGCCACAATTACCTGTAATGATACTTGTTACTCCTTGTGAAAGTAAGGGTTTAGCAAAATCAACTTTTTGATCATGATAAACAAACCAATCATTATGTGAGTGTGCATCAATAAATCCAGGTGCAACAACCAGATTCGTACAATCAATGATTTTTCCAGTAAACTCGCGGATTTCATCTTTCGTAATCTCAATGATTTTTTCACCTTCAATGATAATATTTCCAACAAAAGCAGGTTCATTTTTTCCATTAACAATTAAACCATTTTTTAATAAAACTTTCATTTTTATCCCCTCTACTTTTTATAAAATATATCAAAAAAATAAAAATAAATCAAATAAACAAAAATAATGAAAAATGTTAACTCGTGCATTCATTTCAAAATTTTACAACGATGATTACCTTTCTTGTTTTTTAGTTGCTAATTGATGAGCATATATGCAACCTTGAACAAACTTGAGCGAAATTTCTTGAGGTGTATCGATACAACCATTTTGAATCCATTCATAGATGACACCAAAATAACCACCCGCAAAAAAAGCTTTTCCATACCCTAATATTTCATTTTCATCTTTTTTTCTTCCAAACTCTTGATAAAATATTTTAAAAATTAAATCATCTAGTTTTTGATGGGTTAGCATAATAAAAAAATTTTTGTGATAATAAATGTGTTGAAGCAATAACATTCCTTCATCTTTTTTAGCTTCATCAGCATGCTCTATTTTGCATTGTTTCCATCTTAAATGAGAAATAAATAAAATTAAATCTTCTTTTTTATTTGTAAAATAACGATAATAAGTGGTTCTTCCAAAACCAGCTTTTTGACATATTTCAGAAATGGTAATTTCATTATTTTTTTTAGTATATAAAAGATCTATAAAAGCTTTGCAAATACATTCTTTTATAAAAATAGTGGATTGATTTTTCTTTCTCATAAGGACAAAACCCCCTTAATTGTTCCCCTAAAGTGGTACTTTACTTATTTTTGTATGAAATAAAAAAAGACCATGATAAGATGAAAAAGGAACAAGTGTTCTTATTTTATATTGATTTGTTTTATTTGTCAAATAAAGGGGGAGTGAAAATATGGAGTATATTGTAGAAACAAAAAACTTGGTCAAGAAATTTCCAAATAAATTAGCTGTTAATCAAGTCAATATGCATATTAAAGAAGGTGATATTTATGGTTTTATAGGTAAAAATGGAGCTGGTAAAACGACTACCATGAAATTACTATTAGGATTAATTCGTCCGACAAGTGGCGAAATCGTTTTGTTTGGAAATAAAAAATTAAATGTAGGAAGAAAAATGATCGGTTCTTTAATTGAAGCACCAGGACTTTATAAAAATTGTACTGCATATGAGAATTTAAAAAGATTTTCAATTTTATATGGTGGAAATGAAAAAGATATTCAGGAAATATTAGAAATGGTTGGTCTTTCAAACACAAAAGAACGTAAAGTCAAAGATTTTTCATTAGGCATGAAACAAAGACTTGGAATTGCAATTGCATTATTAGGAAACCCCAAATTATTAGTATTAGATGAACCGATAAATGGATTGGATCCTGCAGGAATAAAAGAAATTCGTGATACAATTTTAAGATTAAATAAAGAAAAAAAAGTAACATTCTTAATTTCTAGTCATTTATTAGATGAATTATCAAAAATTGTAACAACCTATGGAATTGTAAATGATGGAGTGCTAGTGGAAGAAATTGAAGCCAAAGAATTAGAAAAAAGATGTATGAATAGTTTGAAAATACAAGTTTCAAATACAAAGCAAGCGTTAAATATATTAAAAACAAATTTTTTTATTGAACAATATGAACTAAAAGAAAATACGATTTATCTTTATCAAGCCTTAAATCAATCAAGTGAAATAAATAAAAAATTAATTTTAAATGGAATTGATGTAAGTGAAATAACAAAATCAGAAAATAGTTTTGAAAACTATTTTATAGAAAGGATTGGGAAATAATGAATAATCTTTTAAAATTTGAATTGAAAAAACTATTCACGACAAAAAGTTTTTATGTTTGTTTGATTCTTTCAGCCGTTTTTATTATTTTAAATGGAATGGCAGGTCATAATTTTATAAA
>CAJJXN010000062.1 GCA_905197115.1 uncultured Bacillota bacterium
TGTCGTCTGTAAGCTCGTACATGCTTCCATCAGCAATAACACGCACAAATCCGCTCTTCTTTGCCTGCTCAAACAGCTTTACATGCTCACCCTTTCGTCCACGGACAACAGGTGCAAGAACCTGAATCTTAGTTCTTTCAGGAAGCGCCATAATAACATCAACCATCTGGTCAACTGTCTGTTTGTTGATTTCTCTTCCACATTTTGGACAATAAGGTTCATTTTCTAAACTTTTTGGAAAAAATGCTTCTTTTAAATATACATTTATACCTAAAGCGATATTTGCTAAACGTGTAAAATATTTTTTTGAACAAGCACATAAAATAATCTCTTCTTTTTTAATTACACCATAAATATACCCACCTGAAAGCGTGCTTTTGCTATTAACAAAATCAAATTCTTCCAATAAGTATTCTTTATAAAGTTTATTTTGATGAAAAATTTTAATACTTTCTTTATCCACTACTAAAAATCCATCCATGTATTGCTCTTCAAAAACATTAAAAGGGGCTGCATAATTATATTCTTTTATCGGATAATGATCTAAGATGGCTTGTGGGATTTTTAATTTTAACTCCATCATACATCCTCCTTTCTATCTTATAAATAATTTCTTAAAAATTTAATATGTTTATCGGGATGGTTTAAATATTCTTTAATTAAATAATAGTTTTCTTCACTATCTTTTAACATAATACTTCCATCTGGATTTTCAAAAATATTCCAAACCAAGTTTAAAATCGTTATTTTTTTTCTTCCAGCAGTTGTTTCTACATCAAAAACACTCGTTTGTTGATTAAACTTATGATGATAAATTTTTGTAATTTCTGGCATGAAATAACGAAATTTTAATTCATTTAATACAATCTTTTTGCTTTCTTCATCTAAAGATTCAATCGTTTCAATAATGCCTAATTCTGTTTCATCTTTTTGATAACGAACACTAATGTACTTGGTTGGTTCTTTTAAAGGAAAACAATAATATAATTTAATCGCTTTATATTCTTTTTGATCATATATTGCATTAAAACGACCATCTTCTGTTTTGATTAATTTTAATTGATTTGTATCTAAAAAGTTCATTCTTCACTCACCCCTATGTGTTTCATCGCTTCTTTTTGCACTTTATATAAAGAGTAAAATTGTTTTTTGTTTTTGATTAATGTATCCATTGTGCCTTCTTCAACTATCTTTTTATCTTCAATAATAATTAGATTATCTGCATCTTTTAAAGTTGAAAGACGATGGGCAATCATAATAATCGTTTTATCTTTTTGTAATTGATGAATTGCTTCTTGAATCATTCTTTCTGTTTTTGTATCCATTGCCGCTGTAGCTTCATCAAAAATGATAATTTTAGAATTGAGTAAGACCGCTCTAGCAATTGAAAGTCGTTGTCTTTCCCCACCACTTAAATTCATTTCTCCTTCGCCAATTAAAGTATCATATCCATTTGGTAATTTCATAATAAATTCATGAGCACTCGCTATTTTGGCTGCTTCTAATACTTCTTGTAAAGTAGCATTTGGTCGAGCATATAAAATATTATCTAAAATGGTTCCTTTAAATAAGTACGTATCTTGACTAATCATTGAAACATGTTGATGTAAGGACTTTAATTGAATGTTTTTAATATTGATTCCATCTACAAATATTTCTCCACTCGTCACATCATAAAGACGAGTTAATAAATTCACAATGGTAGATTTTCCAACTCCTGTTTTACCAACAATTCCCAATGTCTGATTTGGTTGCACTTTAAAACTAATATCTTGTAAAATTGGATGATGTGCTTCATAAGAAAAATCAACATGCTTAAATTCAATTTCCCCTTGACAATCTTTTAAGACAATTGGATTAGAACTTTCCACTACATCTGGAATTCCATCCATGACTTCAAAAATTCTTCTTGCACAATTCATGGCACGATTGGTATGATCAAATAAGAAATTAATGATAAATTCTAATGGCATATAAATCATATTTAACCCTGCTACAAAAGTGGTTAATTTTCCATAGTTAAAATGATGTAAATCATGAATAACCATATACCCTCCAAGCCCCCATGCAACAATTACAGAAAGGCCAATTAAAAATTGGGTAACAGGAAAAATTAAAATATTGAAATGTCTTTGACGAATAAATGAATTTGCAGTATCTGTCGTTAATTTTGAAAATTTTTCAACTTCTTTTTTTGAACCCGAAAATACTTTGACAACACGAAATCCTTCTAAAGTATCGCTTACCATCGAAATTTCTTTGTTTTCTTTATTACGATTTTGATTCCAAAAACGTCTCATTTTTGGACGTGCTTTAATAAAGATAATCGATACAAATGGAATAGGTAATAATATAAATAAAGTTAAAATAGGTTGCAGGATAAATAGGTAAAGAATAAGCCCCACCATTTGAATAATATTTTTTATAAAATAAGGAATGTTATCTGAAATATAACGATATACATAATCGACATCCCATACGACTCTTCCCATTAAATCGCCTGTTTCTTTATCATGAAAATATTTTAAAGATAATTTTTGAAGCGATTGGAAAACATCCACTTTCATATCAAATCCAATACTAGATGCTACTTTTGCTAACATTCTTTTATAAATTACTTCATTCAATACCCCACAAATTTTAAGTAATAAACCCACAATTATAAACAATAAAACTTGATCAAAAAATCGACCATTTTTATCTAATACTTCATTATATAAAATTTGTCCTGTCATTACTGGTCCTAAAAAACCTAAAATAGACGCAACAAGTAATAGAACAATAATCCACGTTAAGTGTTTATTATATTTCATACCATACGTTAATAAACGTTTAAACATATTTTTATTACTATTACATTTTTTGCATATTTTTGTCCCCTCTTCGTAAGGAGTTTTGCATTTTGGACAGACATGCTCATTCGATTTGTTTAATCTTTTTACATCGCTTTCATCAATTTGAACATCATTTTCTTTTAAAAAACGTAATAAATATTTTTCCAAAACCGCCATATCTTGCCATTTAGTTTTTGAAAAATAAGTAATTAAAGTTTGCTTCTTTTCCATCTCAAAATAAAGTTTTCCAATGGTTAATGCATAATCTAATTTTATATTTTCAATGTCTTTACTTTCATAAATAGAAACCGCATTTGTTGACTCATTGATTATATATAATTTTTTGTTACTTATAATAAAATGAATCGGCACATAATTTTTATTTAAATCCATATCCGATGTAAGATATAAAGAAATATTGACTATATTATATTGTTGAAGAATCGGTTTAATTTTTTCATTAATTTCATAATTTAATTCCATCATTAATCCCCTCCTTTTACACATTTTTCATTATAATATTTTTGGGATTAAAAATAAAGAAAGAAGCGATAAAAAAATTATCACTTCTTTTCGTTTTCATATGCTTGTTTAAAAAATTCTAAATTGGGTATTTCTACTTTATCATTTAAACTAAAAGTTTCTGTCATTTGCCCATTACATTTTAAATGCAAATTGGATCCTAATACTTTTTTATTCATTGAATAATCTTCATCTACATCTAATTGTTTGATATTCATTAAAGAGTCAAACGTAAAAACTAAAACAATCTTAGTAAACGTTGGATAATCAGTTAATTCTCCATTTGTTTTCATTTTTATTTGGTATTTTGGAGTTGCTTTATAATTATCCAATACATATTCGTAAGTATACTCATCTTTTTCAATGTCTTCTTTAATAAATCGTGCTTGTTTAATTGTCGTATCATTGAAAATATAATGAGAAAGTAAAGATGGCAATTCACCATATTTTTTCTTATATTCTGCATCATTTTCAACTATGTATTGATCACTCCAAGAAACTTTTGTAGAAGTGACTTTGGAAGCTTTTCGACTTACAACTACTCCATCTTTAAAGTAAGCTTGATCTCCCACTTTAACTAGTGCACTCGTTGAAATAGTTTCTAAAAGTATTTCATTCCCATTTTTCCATCTTTTGGAATTTACTTTTTGATTGTAAGCGCCTGCAGCCACATCTCCTTTAACTTCGCTATAAAAGGAGGGATAACTTAAAAATTGCGTATTCGCAATATAAAGTACTTGCTTAGCATCATAATCTTTAATGGTCTTTCCATCTTCTTTTTCTAAAAAAGTATTAGATATACCTTTTGAATCACTGTATAAGTTTTTATTTGGATTCTTTAAAGTACAACCACTGCTAAAAAGACAACTCACCATCATTAAGAAAGAAAAAGATTTAAAATTCTTTTTTGTTACTACATCCATATTATTTTCTGTTATTTCTTAAGGAAAGTAATAACAGCCTCTTCATCGTTAATTGATGTAATTTCAAATACAAAAGGTAATTTTGCTCCAGAATGGAATTTAAAATCACCAAACACATCTTTTTTCACTCCAAAAGTATCTCCCGCTTTAAATAATGTTTCGTTTGAAGCTGTACCTCCTCTTGTGATAAAAGTATCTTTACCTGAGGATTCTAACAAATGAACTAAACGGTAATCATCTTCTCCTGCATTACTTGGTGTATTCGAATGAGCCATAATCGTTGTATGGAAAGCATCTTGCTTAAACGATGTAGTAAATTCAACTACTTCGTAACTCATTGCATCCACAAATGCCATACGAGAATCAATATGGTAAACTTTAATTCCATTTTGATCCATTACAAGTGGATAAGCTCCTGCATATTTACGAGAAGAATCTTTTTGATTTAAACCAATTGGACGATGGAATTCAATCATTAAATATTCATCAAATGCTGTACCATTCCATTGAGGAGTTACAATAATTGCATCCCCTGTAGTTGTGGTTGGACGAAGGGTGATTTGACCTTCTCCTGTAACAATTTTTGGAGAAATCCATTCAAGTGCAAATTTAGAGTAAGCACAATGATCTCCTATGTTATGATCCATCATATCAATTCCACCAGCTGGTCGAGGAATGGATAAAGGACCTGATTTATTTGTATTGTAATAATCATCTAAACCTAAAACATGGCCTGTTTCATGAATATATGTATGAGCATCTACATAATGTTTGTCATGATACATAAACGATTGACTTGCAAAAACAAATTGATAAGGATTCGCCATATCATAATCAGGTAAAGAACCACGAAGTGATGATGTATAAGCCCACCATGTATTTGAATTCGCATAGTTTTCAGGAACAACATAAATTAATTGTACACAATCAATGTAACCATCTTGATCTGCATCAAAGTCAAAAGGCAAACTATTTTCTTTACAATATTCTTTATACCAATCTACGGCTTCTAATAAAATCATTTGTGCCGCGTTAGTAGACATCGCACTAATTTCTCCAACGGTTTTATTATATGTGAACCATGGCGTAACGGTTCCTGTAATATTTAATTTTTCAAAACTAGATTTATAATAAAAACTACTAACAGATTCCCAACCATCACTATCTCCACCAGAAACAACTGTATCTTCTGACTTTCCAAAATAAGCTTTTTGAATATCTGAACGTGTTCCATCGCATCCATTATCTAAAACTTGGCAAGAATAATCTTTAAAATCTACAGGAATAACAAGCATTTTTGGACTTCCTACCGAAATCATTGGATTCCATTTTTCGGCTTTCTTTAATTGTCTTTGGGTTACTGTAGCTGCCCCTGCAACATCATAAGTAGCTTCTTGTGTGATATTAAAATCATAACTTTTTGGCGTACTTTTTTTATTGTCTCCCTTATCACATGCACATAATGCAAATAAAGATACAAGTGATAAAACTAACTCTTTTTTCATATATAAACCTCCCTAAAAATAAAGTTTATAGTAGTATATCATAATTTTTAATAAAATACTACTTTTTTTATATTTCCTTTGCTTTGACTTGCTTTTTTAAAGCCATTTTTTGAAACACATAAATCGTTAAAATTCCTAAAACAAGTGCAAAAATAGAAGTTATAATGGTGATGGCATTCCACTTTACACTCACATCTTGAGGAATATTTTTAGAAATAGGAAGAAGCGTTGCACAGCCTCCTATTACTAAGCCTAAAATTAAACTTAATGTGCCTAAACGATATTTTTTTAACACTATTTTTGAAATATAGGAACTTAAAAAGATACCTAATAGAATTCCAAGACCAATAAATATAGTGGGAATTATAATATATCCATTAAACGTAAAATGAAGTAACTGTTTTATTGTTTCTTTAATATATCCCCATACTTCATAATACATTCCAAACATAAATAATAATAATGAACCACTTATCCCTGGAAAAATCATTGCGGCTCCAGCCAAACTTCCCATTGCTAATAATAGTAATAGTTTTGATATTTTTATGTGGGTATCAAAACTTGGTTCAATACTCCCTGTTGCCACTACAAATATCGACATTAATAAACATATAATAAAACCGATGATTAAAGTAATGAAACGAACATTTTTTAAAGTTTTAATTTCTTTTTTATAAAATAAGAAACTACTAGCTAACACGAGTCCTAAAAAAAACAAAGTCATTTGAGCATAAATATATTTCGATAAAAGGGGAATTAAAAAAGAAAATGTAGCAATTCCTATAATTAATCCCAAAACAATTTCTAAAATTAAAAGTAAATGACTTTTTCTTTTTTCATTGTGTGGTTTTAAAGACATGGCGATGGCTTCTGTTAAAGGTTCAAAGGTATTTGTTAAAACTAAAATCGTTCCACCACTTAAACCAGGAATCACATTTGCAATGCCAACTCCTATGCCTGATAAAATATTTTTTATAAATCTATTCATGATTTTGTTCCTTTTTTGCTTGATTTAATAATTCTTCTACATGACGATAATTATCGCCAGATTCATCTAATTTAAAAACAATTTGAGGAACTTTTCTCATTTTAACTTCTTTTGCTAATTCAGTTCGAATAAAGCCTTTAATCTTGTTAAGTGCTTCAAATTTTTCATGATTTTTATCATTAATAATACTCACATAAATATAAGCATATGATAAATCATTTGTCACTTCAGCCGCAGTAACTGTTACAAATCCAATGTTTTTACTTTTTACTTTGAATTGAATGATATCCGATACTGCTCTTTGAACGGTACTTGAAAGGCGATCTGTTCTTTTTTCATTCATTTTAGTCACCTCTTATACACGTTTAACTTCTTCCATGGCATAACCTTCAATGATATCATTTTCTTTAATATCATTGTAATTTTCAATCATCATACCACATTCATAGCCTTCTTTAACTTCTTTAACATCATCACTGAAACGTTTTAGTGAAGATAATTTTCCTGTATAAACCACAACTCCTGAACGAATTAAGCGAATTAAGGAATCTTTTTTAATATATCCCATCGTTACATATGAACCAGCAATCGTGCCGACCTTTCCCACTTTGAAAAGTTGTCTAACCACAGCTTGTCCAGTAACGACTTCTTCATAAATTGGTTTTAGCATACCTTTCATCGCTAATTCCATTTCTTCTGTAATAGCATAAATGACATTATGTAAACGAATTTCTACATTTGTTTCTGCTGCTTTTTTACGAACAGTAGCATCAGGACGAACATTAAAACCATAAATAATTGCATTGGATGCACTTGCTAATAAAACATCTGATTCCGTAATCGCACCTGCTTGATTTGCAATTACATTAATTTCAACATTTTCAACTTTTAGTTTTTCTAAAGCATTTTTTACAGCTTCTGCAGAACCTTGAACATCAGCCTTTACAATGACATTAATAATTTGTTTTTCGCCTTCTTGACTTTCTTTGATTAAATCTTCAAGTCTTCTAGCTGTTGTGCCGATTCGATCGTTATTTTCTTTTGCTATCTTTCTTTTAGAAGCAATTTCTCTGGCCATTTTTTCATTTTCAAAAGCCATAAATTTATCGCCTGCAACAGGTACTTCTTGAAGACCTGCTATTTCAACTGGAGTAGCAGGGCCTGCTTCTTGAAGCGTTCTGCCCATATCATCCCGTAATTGACGCACTTTACCAAAAGATACTCCGGCTACTACACAATCTCCTACACGTAATGTACCATTTTGTACTAAAAAGGTTGAAATTGGTCCTCTACCTTTATCTAATTTTGCCTCTACAACGGTGCCTAAAGCATAACGTTTTGGGTTGGCCTTTAATTCTGCCATTTCAGCTACTAATAAAATCGTTTCTAAAAGTTCATCTAAATGTAAACCTTGTTTAGCCGATACTTGACGGAAAATCGTATCTCCTCCCCATTCTTCAGGAACTAAACCAAGATCTGTTAATTGAGTCATAATTTTTTCTGGATTAGCTGTAGGTTTATCAATTTTATTAATTGCTACAATAATCGGTACTTTCGCCGCTTTTGCA
>CAJJXN010000063.1 GCA_905197115.1 uncultured Bacillota bacterium
GGAGTTTCATGAGCTTTTGACTGATTATAAGAAAATGGCAGGGAATAAATACAGCTTAAAAGCGTACCACACAGAGATTTTAGATGCAGGCCCATGTAGTTTTGACATTTTGAGAAAGCGCATCGAAAGCAACCTATGAATGGAGGAAGTAACTTATGTCAACAAAAGCTTATTACACACATGAAGAAATCGGAAAAGGAAAGCCTGGATTTTCAAAAACAAGATCCATTATCGAAGCAGCATTTTATGGAAACAATGTTGTTAAAGTAAATTCATTAAAGGAAGCTTACAATTTAGCTAAAAATTCTCCAGGAACAGTTGTAACAGATATGCCTGTTTATAACCCTGAAGCAATTGGATTAGACAAAGATGCAAAAGTATTATTGTTTAATGATGGTTCTATTACCGGTCGTTATGCAGCAGCTAGAAGAATTCAAGGTGAACCTGGTGTAAACGCTGACCGTTTAGACAAAATTTTAATGGACGCCGTTTATGACACAAGATGGAAAAAAATGTACCATGCGGAAGCTTATATCGGATTAGATAAAGAATTCATGGTAAAAGCTCATCTTATTATTCCAGAAGGTGAAGAAAATATTCTTTATAACTGGTTATTAAATTTCCAATACATCAATGATACTTATTTAAAAATGTATGGTGAATCAAAACCAATTGGAAATGAACCAGATATTTATATTTTCTCTGATCCACAATGGAAGGGAACAGATCAAACTGATGTTTGTGATGGAAAATGTCTTGCTTATTTCAGTACAGAAACAAACTGTGCTGCTATCTTAGGTATGAGATATTTTGGCGAACATAAAAAAGGAACTTTAACAATTGCATGGGCAATTGCAAATCGTAATGGTTATGCTTCTTGTCATGGTGGTCAAAAAGAATACACTTTAGCAAATGGCACAAAATTCGTAGCTTCAGTATATGGTCTTTCTGGAAGTGGTAAATCAACGATTACTCATGCAAAACATGGTGGAAAATATGGTGTATTAGTTCTTCATGATGATGCATTTATTATCAATACAGATACTTGTGCATCCGTAGCTTTAGAACCTTCTTATTTTGATAAGACATCTGATTATCCTACAGGCTGTGCCGACAATAAATATTTAATTACAGTTCAAAACTGTTCAGCAACAAGAGATGAAAATGGTCATGTTGTTTTAGTTACAGAAGATATCCGTAACGGAAATGGTCGCGCTATTAAATCAAAACTTTGGTCTCCAAATAGAGTAGATAAAATTGAATCTCCAGTTAACGCCATTTTCTGGATTATGAAAGATCCTACTTTACCACCAATCGTTAAATTAAATGGCGCATCTTTGGCGGCTGTTATGGGTGCTACTTTAGCTACAAAACGTTCTACAGCTGAACGTCTTGCTCCTGGCGTTGATCCAAACGCTTTAGTTGTTGAACCATATGCAAACCCATTTAGAACGTATCCTTTAGCAAACGATTATGCAAAATTCAAAAAATTATTTGCTGAAAAGAACGTTGCTTGCTATATCATCAATACGGGTGATTTTATGGGCAAAAAAGTTCAAAAAGAAGATACTTTAGGTGTTATTGAAGCAGTTGTAGAAGGCACAGGAAAATTTGAAAAATGGGGTCCTTTCTCTGATATCGAAATTTTAAACTGGGAAGGTTTTGTTCCTAATTTAGATGATGCTCACTATGTTGAACAATTAAAAGCACGTATGCAAGATCGTGTAAACTTTGTAAAATCTCGTGAAACTTTCAAAGATGGCTATGATAAACTTCCTCAAGATGCACTTGAAGCCATTCAAAAAGTAGTAAACGAATTAAAGTAGGAAATGACTATGGGCGTTAAAATTGTAGATACTGTATTTCGTGATGGTCCACAATCTTTAATTGCAACTCGTATGACAACCGAAGAAATATTATCGGCTGTTTCTATCTTAGATAAAGCTGGATATTATGCATTAGAAGTGTGGGGAGGAGCAACTTTTGACTCCTGCCTCCGCTTTTTAAATGAAGATCCATGGGAACGTTTAAGAGCAATTAAAAAAGCTTGTCCAAACACGAAACTTCAAATGTTATTTAGAGGACAAAATATCTTAGGTTATAAACATTATTCAGATGATGTAGTAGAAAAATTTGTTCAAAAATCATTAGAAAATGGAATTGATATTATTCGTGTATTCGATGCATTAAATGATATTCGTAACTTAAAAAGTGCGGTAGATGCGACAAAAAAATATCATGGACATTGTCAAATTGCTTTAAGTTACACAACTAGTCCTGTTCATACTGTTGACTATTATGTAGCTTTAGCCAAAGAAATTGAAAGTATGGGCGCGGATAGTTTATGCATTAAAGACATGGCTGGCGTTTTACTTCCAAATGATGCTTATACATTAATTAAAAAATTAAAAGCCAATACAAAACTTCCAATCGAATTACATTCTCACTGTACGGGTGGTATTTGTGAAATGACTTACCAAAAAGCGATTGAAGCTGGAGTCGATATTATTGATACGGCTTTATCTCCATTTGCAGGGGGAACTAGTCAACCTTCTACAGAAGCCTTTAATTATGCTTTAGCTAACACCAAATACGATCCTAAATTAAATATCGAATGTTTAAATGAAGCAGCTAGTATATTAACAAAAATAAAAGATAAATATTTAGCAAATGGAACGCTTAATCCCAAAGCTTTATCCACTAACCCTAATATTTTACAATATCAAGTTCCAGGTGGTATGTTATCAAACTTGATGAGTCAATTAAAAAATCAAGGTGCAATGGATAAATATGATGAAGTATTAAAAGAAGTACCTCGCGTTCGTAAAGATATGGGTTATCCACCACTTGTTACTCCTTTATCACAAATGGTAGGAACGCAAGCTGTTTTAAATGTCATTACAGGCCAAAGATATAAAATGGTTCCAAAAGAAATCAATGACTATTTACATGGACTTTATGGTAAAGCTCCAGCTGAAGTAGATGAAAAAATTAGAAAGCAAATTATTGGTGATGATAAAGTAATCACTTATCGTCCTGCCGATGATTTAAAACCTCAATTTGAAGCGTTAAAAGAACAATATAAAGATTTAGCTAAATGTGATGAAGATGTTCTTTCTATCGCATTATTTGAACAAGTAGCAATTAAATTTTTGACTAACAAATATAATCCAAAATCAGAAGATGAAGTTGTGGAATTCAACTTATATGTAGGGTAGGTGGAATTATGATTTTTTCAATCGTAGAAATTAGTGAAAAACCAGGTCAAGCTTTTATTGATGGCCTATTACCTTCTTTGTTATGTATTTTAATCGTATTTGTGATCTTAACACTTATTTATTTAATCGTTGCTTTGTTAAATAAAGTGAAAGCTTTAGATGTGAAAGAAAATAAAAAAACACAACCAGTTGTGAACACAAAAGCAAATGAACCAACAACAAAATTAGAAGACATTCAAGATGATGATACAATGGCTGCTGTTTTAGTAGCAACAATTGATTATCAACAAGAAATTCAAAATGATGTACGTCTAGTACGTGTAAAAAGAATCGGTTAGGAGGAAAAAAACATGAAAATTTATAAAGTAAAAGTAAATGGTAAAGTTTATGAAGTTGAACTTGAAAGTGTAACTGAAAGTAAAGAAACCATTAAAGAAGAAAAAACAAATGTTGCAAATAAACCTACTCAAGCAGCAGCTGGTGATACACCTGTTTTATCTCCAATGGCTGGCACAATTTTAAAAGTTTGTGTAGCTGTAGGTGATTCTGTAAAAAAAGGTCAAACTTTAATGATTTTAGAAGCTATGAAATTAGAAAATGAAATTTTAGCAGCCCAAGATGGTGTGGTTAAATCCATTTCTGTGTCTAAAGGTCAAGCGGTTACAAGCAAACAAGAACTATTAATTTTGGGGTAATAGCTTATGCTAAAATTAATTGAAGAATTTTTAAGAAGTACGGGGATTGCTGCTTTTTTCCAAGATGGTGGTTGGAAAAATTTAATTATGATTCTAATCGCTCTTGTATTGCTTTATTTTGCCGTATTTAAACAAGCAGAACCATATCTTCTTATCCCAATTGCTTTTGGGGTATTATTAGTTAACTTGCCACTTAGTGGTATATTTGAAAAATCAACAGATGCGATGTATTCGCTTCAACAAGTAGCTGATGCTATCGGCATAACTATTGATCAGGCTAAAGAATTGTTTATGTCTTTAGGACTGGATCCAGAGAAATCTTACTCATTAAGTCACATTATTGACTTAGGAAAAGAAAATCTAGATGCCATTAATGCTTTAACTTTTATTAAAGATGATCCACTTAATGGTCCACTTATTTTAAATAATATCGTTGACTTTTTAAATCAAGAAACACATTATTCCGGTTTATTAGGTTTCTTATATATGGGTGTTAAAACCGGTATTTATCCTTGTTTAATTTTCTTAGGAATTGGGGCTACTACAGACTTTGGTCCATTAATTTCTAATCCAAAGAGCATGATTTTAGGTGCAGCTGCTCAAATTGGTATTTTTGTTACTTTCCTTGGTGCTTTATTACTTGGATTCAATCCACAAGAAGCATCTTCCATCGGCATTATTGGTGGTGCAGATGGTCCTACTGCTATTTTAGTAACAAAAACTTTAGCTCCTCATTTATTATCATCTATTTCTATTGCTGCTTATTCTTACATGGCTTTAGTTCCATTTATCCAACCTCCAATTATTCGTTTATTAACAACCAAAAAAGAACGTCAAATCAAAATGGAAGAACCAATTCAAGTTTCTAAAACCAAAAGAATTTTATTCCCAATTATTGTTACCATTGTCGTTGTATTATTAATTCCTTCATGTGCTCCATTAATTGGATGTCTAATGCTTGGTAATTTAATTAAAGAATCAGGTGTTGTACCAAAATTAACAGAAGCTGCTGGAAATACCATTCTTTATTTAGTAACTATTTTATTAGGTCTATGCGTAGGTGCCACAGCTAGTGCTGACACATTCTTAACATTAAATACAATTAAAATCTTCGCTTTAGGTATCTTTGCTTTTGCAATTGCTACAGCAAGTGGTGTACTAATTGGAAAATTAATGTGCAAATTAACAAAAGGCAAAATCAATCCAATGATTGGTGCTGCAGGTGTAAGTGCTGTTCCAATGGCTGCTCGTGTTGTTCATAAAGAAGGTATTAAAGAAGATCCTAGCAATTTCTTATTAATGCATGCAATGGGTCCTAACGTTGCTGGCGTAATTGGTAGTGCAATTGCTGCTGGTTTATTAATGTTATTATTTGGTATTTAATACAATTTAAAAGAGTTCACCTTGTAGATGAACTCTTTTTTATTTTCTTTCAAGAAAACTTTCGACTTCTTTTCGATTCTTGATACTTTGTTGTGCACCTAAAGATAAACACGTAAGAGCACTCGCTGCTGTAGCATATACAATACTTTGATCCATTTTTTGTGTTCTTATCCATTCAGATAAAAAAGCCCCAATAAAGGTATCTCCAGCTGCGGTCGTATCCACTGGAGTAATTTGATAAGCAGCATAATGTTTCATCGTCTGGCTTGTATAGACATCTACACCTTTATCTCCTAATGTAATAATGCAATAAGTAATTTTATATTGGTTTAAAAATGTCTGAATTTTTTGTGCTTCTTTACTTGTACAATTTAGTAACATTTGACATTCTATTTCATTAACAATTAAAAAATCAACATCATATAGTATATTTAAATCAATAGAAGTCACTGGAGCTGGATTAAAGACAACTTGCATATTTTTTTGTTTTGCCGTTTTAATGCCTTTTTCAATCGCTTCCCAATTCGTTTCTAATTGTGTTAAAAAATAGTCGTTTTCAGTGGCAAAAGTAAGAGCATTTTCAATTTGATTATCTTCTAATTGATAGTTTGCGCCTGCTTCTAAAATAATCCGATTATCTTTTTCATCTACTAAGATAACCGCTACTCCTGTATTCGTATTTCTTTCTTCTATAAATTGAGTATGAACAGAAACCTCTTTTAAGGACTCTATCAATTGCTTTCCCATTGCATCTTGCCCGACACAACCAATCATCACTACTTCTTCTTCATTTTTAGCTAAAGCAACCGCTTGATTCGCACCTTTTCCTCCTGGATTCATAAAAAATTTGTCTCCATGCATGGTTTCTCCTGATTGTGGAATGTATTTAGATTTCATAACTAAATCCATATTCATACTTCCAAGCACAAATATTTTTGAATTGGCCATTTTTATCACCCTTATCTAGGTCTATTTTAGTATAAAAATATCATAGAGTAAATAAAAAAAGTTTTCCCAAATGGAAAAACTTTTAATATAATTGTTCAAAACTATCGTAGTGATCAGCTGTATAGTATATTGTATCTTCAATTAAACTATAAACAATTCGATAGGCGTTTCGACTTCCACCTTTGTAATCAATATCACATTCATAATAAGTACCATTAGGCAAATGTCCTTCTTTATTATAAAAGCGGTCTCCTCCAATACTTTTGCCATCTAATTCAGGGAACTTCCATAAACTACCGCTTTTCCAACCATATTGATTCGCTTGTGACTTTGTAACGAAATTACCTGGTAATGAATCATATAAGAAAATATGTAAAGCTACTTCATATTTTGAAGAATAATTTTGTTTTTCTTTTACTAAATTATATATTTCACTTACACTATTTTCTAATTTTGTGTAATTTTCTACTTGTACTTTTTCATCTTCACTTAAATTCGTATAAGCTTCTTGCACCGCAAAAATTTCTTTAACAATTTCATTATTAATGGAAGGATTTGGCAAACCAGCTATCAATTGGTTTACTTTTTCTACTTCTTGATTATCAGGAGGCGTAATCGTTGAATTAGATGAAGAAGATAAATTATTAGACGAACTACTTGAATCAGATAAAATTGGACTCGTATTGGATGTAGCACTTCCATCAATATCTTCTAATAAATAATCACACGAAGTCACCATTAAACTTCCTATTAATAATAAAGAACTTTGAATCATCTTTTTAATTTTCATTTTTTTCACCTCAAAACAATTGCTTCTAATATAAAATCTAAAATAAAGAATAACGAAATCCCATAAACAAATGGATGTACTTCTTTACCTCGATGTGCAAATAGCATCATTAAACTATACACTATCAAGCCCATTCCTAAACCTATAGATATAGAATAACATAAAATCATCATAATGACGATGACAAATGTTGTAAAAACAATAATTTTATCATTCCAATCAATCTCTTTTAAATTTGTAAACATCATCGCTCCGACAGCTACAAGTCCTAAAGAAGTAATTGGCGTTAACCCATTTACTGGCATAAATATGCTAAACGCAGGAAAAATTAATAAAGTCAAAGCAAATAATATTCCAGTAAAAGTAGATGATAAACCTGTTTTCGCACCACTTTCAACACCAATTGTACTTTCTGCAAAACTTGTAATTGTTGTTGTTCCTAACATTCCACATAAAACGCCACCACTTGCATCGGCAATCATTGCCTTTTTACCATTTTTTAAGTGTCCTTGTTCATCTAATAAATGAGCATCTTTCCCCACAGCAAATAAAGTGGCTGTGGTATCAAACAATTGCACAAATACTAAAGAAAACATGATAGCATACGATTCAAAACGAGTTAGCACTTTCAAATTAGAAACTTTAAAACATTGCATAAAAGTATATTTAATATCCGTAATACTTCCCATATCTGATTTAGAAAAAGTTGGCATTCCACTTATGTTAAATAGACCTAAAATTAATCCTAAAATCATAACTACTGCCATCGAAATAATAATAGCTAATCGTTGTAAAGCTTTATTTTTACAAGTTAATAAAATTAAAACAAGTATTATGCCAAATAAAGCTAATAAAACTGTAGGATTGCTTAAATCACCAAGCTGAACAAATGTTCCTTCTGAAGCGACAACAATGCCACCCATCTTTAATCCAACAAAACATATAAAAGCTCCTAATCCTACACTTATTGCACATTTAATACTTTTGGGTATTGCATTGATTATCTTTATTCTTAAAGGAGTTAACGTGATAATTAAAAAGATGACTCCTGAAAAAAAGATTAATGTCAAAGCTTCTGCCCATGTGTACCCAAGGGTTCCACAAACCGTATAAGCCACAAAAGCGCTCATCCCCATTCCAGCACTCAAAGTGATAGGATAATTTGCAAACAAGCCCATTAATAATGTACAAAAAGCACTACATATAGCGGTAGCAGTAAAAATAGCACCACTACTCATTCCTGTTTTAGACAAAACATTTGTCGTAAC
>CAJJXN010000064.1 GCA_905197115.1 uncultured Bacillota bacterium
CCCCAGCCGTAAGTGGTATTATTTTAACAAAAATGGATTCTACGTCAAAAGGTGGCATTATATTAGCCATTAAAGATGAATTAAAAATACCTGTAAAGTTTATTTGCTTTGGGGAAAAACTAGAAGATATAGAAGAATTTGATCTTGAACAATATTTATATGGTTTAACAAAAGGATTGGATGGTGAATAAATGTGCAAAGAAATTTTTTCTTTCATTTAATTTTTATTTTAGTTGTACAAGTATTGATTAATACTTTATGTAATTATTTATTTCCCACGAATGCTTTAGTTGCAATGATTACTAGTGATGCTTTGATTGCATTGTTTTTTGCTTATATCATTATTCCACCTGAATTTCGAAAAGGATTTTATAAACAAGAATTTTTTCATAAAACAGCAATTACTTATTTTTTAATTTTTTCTTTAATTAGTGTACTTTTTGGAGTAATTATTTAATGCGTATTGAGAAAACTCAAAGAATAAATCAATTGTTAGATATTTATGAAAATATGTTGACGGATAAGCAAAAAGAAATCATGAGTATGTATTATGTATATGATTTATCTTTATCTGAAATTGCACAAGAAACAAATGTTAGTCGAACAGCTGTTTTTGATTTAATCAAACGAACGACTAATTTGCTTGAAAAATATGAATGTAATATTAAGATGTTAGCGTTTAAAGAAAAATTGCAAGAAGCAATTTCTTCTTTTCCACAAAAAGAAAAAGAAATCATTTTGCAATTGTTACAAGGAGAGGAATAAAATGGCTTTTGAGGGATTACAAGATCGTTTACAAGGAATATTAAAAAAGTTAAAAGGGCAAGGCAAATTAACAGAATCCAACATGGAAGAAATGTTAAAAGAAATTCGGATTGCTCTTTTAGAAGCAGACGTTAATTTTAAAGTTGTCAAACAATTTATCAACAATGTGAAAGAAAAAGCAATTGGAGAAAATGTATTATCTTCTTTGACTGCTTCACAAATGGTTGTAAAAATTGTAAAAGATGAATTAGTTGATTTATTTGGAAAAGAAACTGCGACATTACGATTTGAATTAAATCGTCCTACTGTCATTTTAATGGCTGGTTTAAATGGGAGTGGTAAAACAACGACTTCTGGAAAATTAGCTAAAATGCTTAAAAAGAATGGGAAAAACCCTTTATTGGTTGCTGCAGATATTTATCGACCAGCGGCTGTCGAACAATTAAAAACAATTGCGAACCAAATTCAAGTGCCATGTTTTAGTATGGCAAATACTTCTGCTGAAAAAATTGCAACTAAAGCGGTAGAATACGCAAAAGAAAATAATCATAATGTTGTGATTATTGATACAGCAGGACGTTTACAAATCGATGAAGTTTTAATGCAGGAATTAGTGAATATTACAAACTTAATTGATATTACTGAAATTTTACTTGTAATTGATGCAATGTCAGGTCAAGATAGCGTTAATGTGGCCAATGCATTTCATGAAAAATTAAATGTTACAGGTTTAATTATGACGAAAATGGATTCGGATGCTCGTGGTGGAGCTGCACTATCTATTAAATTTTTGACGGGAATTCCAATTAAATATGTAGCTTCAGGAGAAAAATTAGATGATATTGAAATTTTCCATCCTGATCGTATGGCCGATCGAATTATCGGAAGAGGCGATATCTTAACCTTAGTTGAGCAAGCTCAAGAAAAAATTGATGAAAAAGAAGCAAAAAAAGCCGTTAATAAAATGATGAATGGAAAGTTTGATTTGGAAGATATGCTTTCTCAAATGGAGCAAGTAAATAAAATGGGTTCCCTTTCAAAATTATTGCGATTTGTACCTGGTATGCCAAAAATTTCATCCGATCAAATGGAAAAGGCACAAGTGGAAATGAAAAAAACAAAAGCTGTAATTCAAAGCATGACTCCTTATGAAAGACAAAATCCGAATGTATTAAAAGCATCTCGAAAAATAAGAATTGCTAAAGGTTGTGCTTTACAAGTAAGTGATGTAAATAATGTTTTAAAAAAATATGAAAGCATGAAACAAATGATGAAAGAGATGAAAAATGGAATGGGTGGCAGACAATTTTTTTAAAATATAAGTGAAAGCAGAATACTGCTTTTTCTTTTTATAGCAATGGCAAGCAAAAATACTTGACACACATTTAAAATATGGTATACTATCACTAGATATGAAAAGGAGGAATAAACATGTCTGTAAAAATTAGAATGCAAAGAACAGGACGTCATAAACTACCAAATTATCGTATTGTAGTTGCTGATTCTCATAGTCCACGTGATGGAAGATTTATTGAAATTCTTGGAACATATGATCCTACTGTTACACCAGCTAAAGTAGTTCTTAATACTGAAAAAGCTTATGAATGGTTAAAAAAAGGAGCAATTCCATCTGATACAGTTAAAACTTTCTTATCAAATGAAGGATTATTAAAGAGACTTCATGAAGAAAAGAATGCTAAAAAGGATAGCAAATAATCATGGAAGAATTAATTAAAAAAATTGTATTGCCTATCGTTACAAATAAAGATGCTGTAATGATAAAACAAATGCCTGCTATTGAAAATGAACCATTAGAAATTGTTGTAATTGCAGATAAAGCAGATATTGCTCGTTTAATTGGTAAAGGTGGTATTGTGGCAGATGCAATTCGTGAAGTGGTTTCAATTAAAGCTCGTTTAGATGGAAATCGCGTTCGCGTTAAATTTGAATCTTATGATGAATAAAATAGATGGCAACATCTATTTTTTGTTAGTGGAGGGATAAAATGGAAGTTGTACTCGGAAAAATTGTGAATACATATGGATTAAAAGGAGCTTTAAAAGTATATTCTTTTAGTGATTTTGCTGCAAAAAGATATACAAAAAATGCAACGGTAACTTTAATTCATCCTCAAACAAAAGATAAAGTTTCTTTAAAAGTTGCTACATATACACAAATTAAAGGAATGGATATTTTAACTTTTTATGGTTTAGAGGATATTAATTTAGTTGAAAAATATGTGGGTTATGAAATATTTTTAGATATCTTAGGAAATGATTTACCTAAAGATTCATATTATTATGGAGATTTAATAAACTGTGAAGCATATAATCAAAATCAATTAATTGGGCATGTTATTCAAATTCAAGATTGTGGAAATCAACAAAATTTAAGAATTCAATGTATCAATAAAAATAAAACATTTTTATATCCTTTCATAAATCATTTTTTAAAAAATGTTGATGTAAAAAATAAGCGTATTGATTTAAATCCAATCGAGGGAATGATACCATATGAAAAAGATTGATATTATCACATTATTTCCGGAATATTTTAATCAATTTACATCGACTTCCATTATTAAGCGTGCAATTGATAAAAAAATTGTTGAAGTCAATTGTATCCAACTAAGAGATTTCTCATTCAATAAAAATAAACGTGTAGATGACTACCCAACAGGTGGCGGCGCAGGAATGGTTTTACAATGCCAACCAGTTGTAGATGCAATCAATAAAACCAAAAAAATGAATAGTAAAGTCTATCTTTTATCAGCTCGTGGAAAATTATATAATCAACAAATGGCAAAAGAATTATCGAAAGAATCGCATATCATTTTAGTTTGTGGTCATTATGAAGGAATCGATGAAAGAATCAACGATTACATTGATGAAGAAATTTGCATTGGTGATTATGTTTTAACTGGTGGAGAAACGGCAGCGATGGTTGTTGCTGATTCCGTTATCCGCTTAATGGATGGTGCAATTTCTACATCATCAACAGAAGATGAATCTTTTGAAAATGGTTTGTTAGAATATCCACAATACACTTTTCCACGTGATTATGAAGGAAAGAAAATTCCAGATATTTTATTTTCAGGAAATCATCAAGCTATTAAAGAATGGCGATTTAAGCAAAGTTATTTGAAAACAAAACAAAATCGACCTGATTTGTTAAAAAACAAAGAATTTAATGAGCAGGAAAAAAAGTGGATAAACGCAATAGACAAAAAAGAAAAGGAGCAAGAAGCGATTATCAAAGCGAAAAAGTTTATGAAATAAAAACTTGCAATTTTAATCACTTTTTGCTATCATTAATATGCATTTTTGCTCTGATGGTCCGCTGGAATAAAAAACGAGTCCATGAACATCTTATAAAATAAATAAGGAGTGACGCGAACATGAACATGAAATTAGTAAATGAAGTTGTAGCTAATCAACTTCGTCAAGATTTACCAGAACTTCACATTGGTGATTTTGTAAAAGTAGACGTAAACATTGTTGAAGGCGACAAAAAACGTGTACAAGCTTTCGAAGGAACAATTATTAAAATGCGTGGCGAAGGAATTTCTAAAACATTCACAGTTAGAAAAATTTCTAATGGTGTTGGTGTTGAAAGAGTTTTCCCAGTTCACAGTCCAATTGTGGCATCTGTTAAAGTAATTAGCCAAAGCAAAGTTAGACGTGCAAAATTATACTACTTACGTAAATTAACTGGTAAAGCAGCAAAATTAAAACAAAAAATTTAAGTGATTAGCTAAAACAGTTCTTCGGAACTGTTTTTTTGTTATTTAATCTTTTCTTTTTCTTTATATATGAAAGAAAAAAAGGTATACTATAAATGGTGATATCATGTCTGAAGAAAAAGAAGTCAAAAATAAAAAAGGTTGGAAAATTGTAAGTAAAGTCTTAACTTCTATACTTTTAGTTTGTCTTGTTTGTTTTTTCTTTATTCGAATTTATTTGAATTCGAATTATGTCTGTCGCTTTATTTCCGGAAGTTCAATGGAACCTACTTTTTCTGGAAGTGCAGGACAATATGAATATTTATATATGAAGAAAGTAAAAGAGAAGACAAAAATACAACGATTTGATATTGTAGCTGTTCACATAAATAAAGATAGCAGTGGTCAATATTTAGATTGGATTAAAAGAATTATTGGGTTGCCAAATGAAACAATTAAGTATCAACAAGGTCAACTTTATGTAAATGATGTTTTAATGCAAGAAAATTTTATTCATAAAAATTATTTTCATGCTTTTGATTATGAAGTTACGTTAAATGAAAACCAATATTTTATTATTGGAGATAATCGTAAAGATTCTACAAAAGCGGTTGTTGAAAGAACTCAAATATATGGCATCAATGGCTTCATATTTAAAACTTGTAATCAAGGAAATAAAATGGGATCAGGAATATTTGAAAAAGGCTGCAAAATAACTTATAAAAAAATAAATTAATGAAAATAGTTCAAATTGATTTAAAAGTGGGAGGAGAATTAAAATGAATGACCATAACCAACAAAACACAGCAATCAACTGGTTTCCAGGGCATATGGCAAAAGCAATAAAACAAATTAAAGAAAAAATTAATTTGGTCGATATTGTCATTGAACTTGTAGATAGCCGTGCTCCATTAGCGACAACAAACCCTCTTTTAAATGAAATAATTTCAGGAAAAGAATTTTTAAAAGTATTCACAAAAATTGATTTAGCAGATGATGAATTGACGAAAGAATGGCAAAAAGAAATGGAAAATCAAAAGATTCCTGCTATTTTTGTAAATCTTTCTAAAAACGAATCTTACAATAAAATTTTAAATAAAATAAAAGAAGTAATGAAACCTAAATATGAAAAGGATATCAAAAGGGGATTAAAGCCTAGAACAGTTCGAGCCATGGTAATTGGTATTCCAAATGTAGGGAAATCAACCTTTATTAATGCCATGGCAAAAAGAAAAAGTGCAGGAGTAGGAAATCGACCTGGATTTACGCGTTCACAACAATGGATTCGTTGTAATGATATTGATCTATTAGATACACCTGGTATTTTATGGCCAAATTTATCACAAAATCAAAATGGAGTAAAATTAGCTTTAATTGGATCCATTAAAGAAGAAATCTTGCCTTCTGATGAATTAGCTAAAATTGCTATTCAATTTTTAGCTAAACATTATCATGGTGAATTAATTCAACGTTATGGGATCGCATATGAAGAAAATTACTTCGATTATTTAGAAAAATTTGCTTTAAAAATGGGACATTTGTACAAACAAGATAAAAAAGATTACAAACGAAGTGAAAATACCATACTAAGTGACTTTAAAAATGGTATAATAGGGAAGATAACATTAGAAAGGTGTGGGGATGATGGCTGGTTTTGAGTATGAAAAACAATATTGGTGGCAAGGGGACGAATATATTGCTGGAACAGATGAGGCTGGAAGAGGCTCTATTGCTGGACCTTTAGTTGTAGCGGCTGTTGTTTTTCCAGCATTTTATGATAATTATGAAATTAATGATTCAAAATTGTTATCGGATAAGCAAAGAAGAAGACTATTTGAGGTTATCAAAAAAGATGCGTTGGCTTATTCCATTGAAATTATTAGTGTTGAAGAAGTGGATCAATATAATATTTATAAAGCGACTCAAATTGGAATGGAAAGAGCAATTAAACGCTTAAGTATCCAACCAGAAGCAATTTTAACCGATGCGATGCCTTTACCCTCTATTAAAGATAAACCCGTTGAAGCGATTATTAAGGGAGATCAAAAATCAGTAACGATTGCTGCTGCCTCTATTTTAGCTAAGGTGACAAGAGATAACATAATGATTGAATTAAATGAAAAGTATCCAGGGTATGGATTAGATAAAAATAAGGGATATTGTACGGCTAAACATGTACAAGCAATTGAAGATTTAGGAATTGTTGATATTCATCGTAAAACGTATTCTCCTGTAAGTAATTATGTTGTGCATGACGTTCAAATTTCACTTGATGAAGTTTTAAGTAAATAAGTAGGAATTTTAAATTCTTACTTTTTGTTTGAAAAAGACTTTTTGCATATTTCTCCTATTATATAAATGGGAGTGACAAAAATGCGAAGAATTTTACTTTATTTTTCTTTAAAGTATCATGGGGATTATCAACTTATATTACAAGCAATTCGTCAAAAAGAAAAAGTAGTCAAAGAAAAATTACAGACTATTGAAGAAAAAATTCAATCCAAATATGTAACCATTATTGATAAAGATTATCCTGAAATGTTAAAACATATCAATAATCCACCATGGGTTTTGTATTATTATGGTGATTTATCTTTATTGAATAAAAAGACACTTGCGATTATTGGTGCAAGAAAGAATACTTCTTATGGCAAAAAAATGTGTCAAAAAATTATCCAGGAATGTAAGGATTATAATTGTAATGTTATTAGTGGGTTAGCAATGGGTATTGATGCAATCGCTCATCAAAGTGCATTTGAGTTTCAACTTTCAACGATTGCAGTGCTTGGATCAGGAATTGATTATTGCTATCCAAAATCAAATATTGATTTATATAATAGGATAAAAGCACATGGCTTATTAATAAGCGAATATCCTAATTCAACAAAACCACAAAAGCAATTCTTTTTAGTCAGAAATCGACTTATTGCGGCACTTAGTGAACAAGTTGTTGTAATTGAAGCTTCTTGTCAATCAGGAACGATGAACACGGTTACTTATGCATTGGAATTTGGAAAAGATGTAGGATGTGTGCCGAATTTAGCAACTTTAAATAGTGGTTGTAATCAATTAATCAAGCAAGGAGCAAAATTGATTGAAAGTGCTAGTGACATTTTCGAAGAAAAAACGTGATTTTTAATATTATTTTTAATATTAAGGAATAGACTGATACAAATAAAGCATTGACTTTACGTCATAAATATGGTAAAAATGGAAGAGTTTCCCCTAGGAGGTGTCAAATATATGAAGTTAGTTATTGTCGAATCACCAACTAAATCAAAAACTATTAAAAAATATTTAGGAAATGATTTTCATGTATTATCATCCTTTGGACATATTCGTGATTTAGCAATCACAGGCGAAGAAAATTTAGGTGTAGATGTTCATAATAACTTTGAACCGATTTATGAAGTAGATAAGAAAAAATCGGCAATGATAAAGAAATTAAAAAAAGAAACAGAAGTAGCAGAAGAAGTTTTTTTAGCAACTGACC
>CAJJXN010000065.1 GCA_905197115.1 uncultured Bacillota bacterium
AAAAGTTGCTGATAAATTAAATGTTATCTCTAATATTTAATTTTTGAATCAAATTCATGTAAGAAGTATAACTTGTAGATTTTAAATAAACAAGTAAACCACGTCTTTTACCTACTAATTTTAAAAGTCCACGTCTAGAATGATGGTCATTCTTGTGTTCTCTTAAATGTTCAGTTAAGTAATTAATTCTTGCAGATAAAACGGCGATTTGTACTTCAGCTGAACCTGAATCATGTTCATTTTTGCCAAAATCTTTTACAATTTGAGCAACTTGTTCTTTTGTTAACATTTGATTTTCCTCCTAGATATGTTTATTTGGGCACAAACCAAGGACTCAATTGGAGAATTTGAATTCTTCGTAAGTGTCTTTAACATTATAATATAATTTTATTATATTAGCAACATTTTCTTTTTAACTTATTTGAAATTTTTTTGTCTAACATTTTTTTATCATATTGGAGTTGTAATTGTAATTCTTGAGTGGAATTGAATTTTTGTTCTTCACGATGAAAAGTTTTAAAAATGACTTGCAATTCTTGATCATAAATATCAAAATCAAAATTTAGAATGTGTACTTCAATTTTTTGTTTATTATCATAATCTGTTGTTGGGTTAATGCCTACATTTATCATGGCTTTATAAACTTTACGAAGATAGATAACATTACCGAAATAAACACCATTTTTTAAATGTATATTTTGATCACTAATTTTTAAATTCGCTGTTTTTGTATTTAATTTTCTGCCTAATTGTTTTCCCTTTATGATCGTTGCAAAAAGCGTATAAGGATAATACATATATTGATTAGCTAAAGTTATTTTTCCTTCCTTAACTAACTGTTTAAGATAAGAAGAAGATATTTTTTGATGCTTTTTTGTGATATCTGGGATTTCTTTTATTGGTAATTCTTTTTTTAGCATGGATATATCTTTTAAATCACTTCCAAAACGAAAATCCCTGCCACAATAAACTTTTTGAGTATTTATTTTTTTTAATACTTGATGAATAAAATCGCTTCCTGTTAAGGATAAAATAGGGGATTGAGGTTGAATAATAAAGACAATATCAATTCCTAATTTTTCGAAAGCAAAAAGTTTAATTTTTTCACTACTTAACTCGTAACTTTGTTTAAATTGCGTAGTTAATTTTTCACTAAAAGTAAATATTACCGATAAATTCTTGCTTTTTTTAGCATCATGTACCATTTTTTTGATTAATTTTTGATGACCTAAATGTACTCCATCAAAAAAGCCGATACTTACATAACACGAATTAATTAAAATTAATTCATCTAAATGATTAATTGAATATATTTTCATAATAAAAACCTCGAACACAGCGATAAATAGAAGGTTCTTCTTTTTCATATATTGCGAGTTCTTTTCCTTCTTCATCAAGTAAGAGAATCATTTCTTCATTTCCTTCATAGGTGATTTTTTTCCCATTTAAAATTTCTTTTTTTAATGCTTTATTCACAATTTTTTGTTTAAAAGGAAGCATTTCTTTAATTGAAAATAAATGAACATTTTCTTTTAATTGGGCAAGAGATTGCGCATTTTGTAATAAAAAAGAACCGATTTGAGTGCGAATTAATTCACTTACATGTCCAACTGTACCTAACTTTTTTGCGATTTCTTCGCCTAAAGTGCGAATATAAGTTCCTTTTGAGCAAGTGACTGAAATCGTTAATACTGGTTTTTGATAATCTATAAAATCAATCTTATAAATTTCTATTTCTCTAGCTTTTCTTGCTACTTCTACTTCTTTTCGTGCATACTCATATAGTTTTTTACCATTGATTTTGATGGCACTATACATTGGTGGTATTTGCATTTGTTTTCCTAAAAAGTGCGATAACACTTCTTTTAAATAAGAAATGGAGTAGTCATTTACTTCTTTTTTTTCAATGACTTTTCCTGTTTTATCTCCAGTATTTGTGGCTGTTCCTAAAGTAATGCTTGCTTGATATGTTTTACTTTCTTTTTCTAAATAAGAGAGTACTTTGGTTCCTTGATTAATCCCAACAATCATTAGACCTTTGGCAAAGGGATCAAGTGTACCACAATGACCCACTTTTTTTGTTTGAACAATCTTTTTAATGACATTACAAACATCTTGACTTGTATAGTCTTCATCTTTATTAATTAAGAGTAAGCCATGCATTTTATCCCCTCTCTTTCCTTTTTTATTATAATCGAAAAGGTTCGATTTGAAAACCTTTTTATCTATGCTATAATGATAAATTGTGAGGTGGTTATATGTCGCTTCGTAAAGTTTTAGGTGCATTACGTCAAGCAGATGAAGATTTTCGCTTAATTGAAGATGGTGATCGCATTGCGGTTGGAATATCAGGAGGAAAAGATTCTATTGTTTTGCTATATGCTTTATCGATTTATCAACGTTTCGCAAATAAAAATTTTGAAATTGTAGGTATTCATATTGATTTAGGATTTGGCAACATGGATTTTCAGCCAACTGCTGATTTTTGTAAAGATCATCAGATTTCTTATGTAGAATATCCAAGTGATGTCTATGAAATTTTAAAACAAAATCTTCGAAAGAATGGGATGCTTGAATGCTCCATTTGCTCACGCATGAAAAAGGCAACTGTAATTAAAGCAGCGAAAGAAAATCAATGCAATAAGGTAGCTTTTGCTCATCATGTTGATGATGCAATCGAGACATTATTTTTAAATATGATTTATGGAGGTAGAATTGCTACTTTTGATCCTAAAATGAAATTAACAAAAACGGATATGATTTTTATTCGTCCTTTCATATATGCAAGAGAAAAAGATATTTTAAGAGCAGCTAAAAAAGAAGAACTCCCTATCGTTATTTCGACTTGTCCTAATGATAAGTACACAAAACGAGAAGATATTAAAAATATGTTACAAAACATTTATAAAGAGTATCCAAGTGCCTATGATAATTTTAAATTAATGTTATCGAATACCGAAAAATTAAAAGTGTTTAATAAAAATAATGAAGTAAATGATTTATTAATGGAATATTATGATTTATTTGATCAAGCTTTTCCATTTTATTCTTTTGAATTACCACAAGAAGAAACTTTAACAATTTTAAAAAAATGTATTCTTGAAAAACAACCTTACAAAAAATAGGATTTACCCTATTTTTTTTCCTTTTTAAACATTGACCCAAAAAATAAAATTTAAATCACATATGATGAGTTGTAGTTGATTTCTATGAAAGTAGGTGAATCGATGAACAACGGAAACTATACAAACCTTTGTGGTGCATGCTGTCCAACCGTAAACTTAAATTTGTCTCAAAATATGGATGTATTAGAACCTTGCGATATCGTAACTTATACCGCAACGGTAGTGAATAATGATCCACTTGTAACAAATGCAATGTTTAAAGACATTTTACCCGCACCATTAGTATTTATTCCTGGAACAGTCTACATCAATGGAGTGAATTATCCAACATTAAATCCTGAAAGTGGATTTCCAATTTCATTTGTAGCCTTAGGTAATACGATTACCATTACTTATATGGCAAGAGCATATGGTGATAGTTGTTGTTGTGTGAAGACAACAAACTGTCAGTGCTGTCGTACATTTAGAAAAGTATGCAACAGAGCACAAATTTGTTTTGTACAATGCTGCTGCCGTAAAACAGTTAATTCCAATGTTTTAGGAGTACAAGTAGAGTATTAGACCTTGTTTACTACAAAATAAAAAGTGACGTAATGTCACTTTTTTTATCAATCTAATCTTAATAAAAAAGACACTCGTTTAAAGAGTGTCAAAAATTTTAGTTAAATGCATTGTTCTTTTTTTCAAAAGGAATCAATGGTGAAACAAATAAAAGGATGCCTGTAATGATTAAACATACAAATGGTAAAATGGCTCCTACACCAATTCTATAGAATAATTCAAATTCTTTTTTTAGAATTTCACATAAATATGCTAGACCATCACTAGTTGTTTCACAAGAAAAAATGGCAAGCACACACATGGCGATGGATAATACAATTGTTGGGATAGCAACTGACCAATTTAGACCTTTACTTTCTTTTTTGAAAGAAAATAATTGATATAAGATTGTAAATAAAACAAACATTAAAGCAATACTTAAAAAGGCACCTAAAATGTGAAGAGTCATAGCAATACCTACATTATCTAAAGCATAGCCATATGCAAGGGTAGGTAAGGCATTGGCTTTTATCGTTTCAGTCACTAGTTCTTTGTAAACATCATCAGAAGAACTTTCTACCATTACATTTATATCAATAATGCTATAAGGACTAATTAAAAAAGCACATCCAACAATAAAAAATATAAGTGCTACTCCACTTGTAATACTTTTGGTAATGATTTGTTTTTTATTTAATTCATTATCTTGAATTTTCATCATTAATTGAATAACAAATGAACTAATGATTAATATAAATGACATAACGAGATAGATAATGCTATAAATAGATAAACTAAATCCTGCATAGTTATCTCCATTATGTTCAGAAAATGGGAAATTGCGAATATAAACAAAAAATCCGATAAATATACTTAAAGATGCAATGGCACAAGGCATTAAATTAAATTTCCTTTTCGCTAAAAAAGAAAGGATGAACATGGTAATCGCATAAATTGATATTCCAATGATTGCAATAAAAACTAAAATCGATAAAACTAACCCTGTGTAATGAGAAGTTAGCATACTTCCTTCCAATAATATTTTACCCTCATTTAAGAAGTCATAAAAAAAGTAGAAGATAGATTTAGATTCGTTCATGGTTATTCCATCACTTAAAGGAATTTTAATGGTGAAAATTGGAAGCATAATAAATAAAAGAGATAAGAGAACAACTCCAAATAAAAGTGACATCGAAACGAGATCTAACTTTCTTCTTTTTTCGTTTGCATGTGAAGGATGAATAACTGTTTCGGCTTTTTCACTTTCATTTAATTTTTTTCCACATTTTAAGCAATAAATTGCTTCTGAATTATCAATTTCGTTATGGCAATGTGGACAAACTTTTTTTTCGCTTAGTTTATTGCCGCATTTCGCGCAAAAACAAGCATTATCTTGGTTTTCAAAACTACAATGTAAACATTTTTTCATAAGTACCCCCTCTTGAATTGTTGAATAATTCATATTCATTATCACATAAAAATAAATGATAAGAAATATTTTTTGTTTAAAATAATTTATACTTATGTGATATAATAAATAATTTTTAAAATTAAAAAAACATCTTTTACAAGATGTCAAAAAATTGAGAAATTTTTTAATAAATAGATAGAAAGCATTTTTATTAATTCAATAATAGCTAATGTCATTTTATTGAATAAATAGCAATAATTTACCTTCTAAAATCATAGGAATATAAAGCAGATAGTTTAATGTTTTTATATTCTTTATTTTCACTTTCAATAGGAAATGTCACATCTTCTTTTTTATAAGCACCATATAGTTCTTGATATATGTCGAGATTGTTAATATTTTCATATGAACCATCTCGATTAATAACATAGTGAATATGCTTTCCTATAAGACTAATTTTACTATTATCATCTTTTGGAAAAATGCCCATTTGTCCATTAGAACCAGGAATAATTGCATTCGTTAGTTTTACTGCAATATACTCAGCTGTATCAACTAAGATATGATCAATTTTTTGATAATCATTTGTTGTATAATAGACTTCCAAAGAATCTCCTACTATAAGTTTGGAAATAACTTTTTTAGGGTTGTTTTTATCATACAAGTGGAAACCGTTTATTTCTAAGTTTTCGCTAAAAACTATCGTTACTTGATTTTCATAATTTGCATTTACAAATAATTTTTTCATTGGTAGTTTATTATTAAATGATTTATTGCATGATGTTAAAAAAATTGAAAAAATAATTAAAAAAGTGGGAAATTTTCGTTTGTTTTTATTTTTCATAATGTACCTCTATTTAAAATACAATTTCATATTTCCAATACAAATTCTTCCACGATTAATCATGGCAAATGATGTATTCGATGAAAAATGATTATTTGAATATTCAATAAAAATTATATTAATATTCCTTTTTTATTAAACTTAAATCCATAGAAATCTTCCTGTTCTTAATATGATTTTCATTTTATACCAATCCTCCTTTGTAACCCTTCTTTATTCTCACTAAAGATTTGTAATATCATTTTTTAATACAATTATTATTTCTCATTTTAAAAATATACTTCTTAATATTATATTAACATACAAATATTTTTTTTAAAACAAATTTTATAAATTTTTAAACAAAAAAGACATCTTTATGAGATGTCTTTTTAAGAAAATTAAGCAATTTGTTTTTTGTATTTTGTTTCGATAAATGGCATAACAATTATAAATACACTTAAAAGTATATAGCACACAAATGGAACTATTGCACCAGAAGATACTTTGTAGAATAAGTCATATTCCATTTGGGAAGAATTTAATTGTTGTATAAGTGCTTCCCAAAGAATATTGCAAGATAAAATTGCTAGAATCATTAATATGATTGAAAATGCACATACAATCGAAGAAACGATAATTGAAAAGTTTTTCTTTTCTTCTTTAAATGAGAAGAAGTGAATTAAGATTGTATATAAAATGGCACTCAAAGCAATGGTAAAGAAAATTCCTAAAATATGAATAATCATAATAATTGTTGTTTCATTTAAACTCACACCCAATTGAAGAGCTGCATTAGAATCTACTTTAATGGTTTCTTTACTAGCATATTCATTTATATTGAATATAGTGAAATAAGGTTTAGATAAGAAAATGTTACCTACTATAAATAAAATTATCATGATTACACAAGATACATTTTTAATGATAAGATAAGAAATTTCTTCTTTTGATATACAACGATTGAGAATCGTTAAAGCATAAGCAGCAATCAAAAGAATAAAAGATAAAATAAGATAAGCGATTCCCGGTCCAGCGATTGAATAAGATAGTGAGACCTCTAAAGATGAATCTTGTGATGCCGTAAATAAAAAGTTACGAATATAAATAAATAAGCCTAGATAAATACTAATACAAGCAATGGCACTTGGTAATAAATTAATCTTCTTTTTCGATGTGAAATGCAAAATAAACATCGTAGTAGCATAAATTAAAATTCCCATGACAGCAATAAAAGATAAAATGGATAAGCCCATACTTCCATAAACAGGTGTTAATGCTTTTCCTGATATAGCTGATTCTAAATCTTTTAATATTTCTCCAAAGAAATAAAAGATTGATTTGGATTGACCGATTTTAACTGAAGTAAATCCGCTTGAAGCACGCATAGAAACTCTAAAAAATGGCAACATAATAAATAAAGCGCTTAAAACAATTACCCCAAATAATAAAGATGTTGAAATTAATTCTAAAATTCTTTTTCTTTTTTCTTTGTTTTTTTCACGTATTCTTCTTGCGCACTTTCCATCCCCTCGGTCAGCTCTCCAAGCATTCGGTCATCGTTTTCATCGTATACACGCTGAACGAGCAGCGGAATATCGCTCGGAATCGTCAATTTGTTCGGCAGCAATGCCCGCGTCCGCATCAACAGCCATTCACCGTAAATCGCCGCACTTCCCGAATCAAAACTGTCATCCGTTTCATCAAGAACAAAGCAGCTTGCCGTTTCCAGTCCCTGCGGACGAACCCTGTTATGTCGGTGCAGCCTGCCTGTGCGCTGCAAAAGCAAATCCATCGGGCAAAGTTCCGTTATCATAAGATCAAAATCAAGGTCAAGCGATTGTTCAAGCACCTGCGTTCCGACAATTATCAGTCCGTGTCTGCTTTCCGGGGTGGAGTGTTTGCCCACACGCTTAAGTATCTGCTCCTCGCGCTTCGCACGATCCGTCATTATGAACTGCGCATGCATGATAATAACTTCGGCTTTCGGGAAAGCGGACTGCAATTCAGCCGCAATTTCCTGTGCTTTTCGCACGGTATTGACTATCACGCCCACACACCCGCCGCGTTCGGCGGCAT
>CAJJXN010000066.1 GCA_905197115.1 uncultured Bacillota bacterium
ATAAAAAAGCAAAATATTTTGTTCAAGTCGGAGCATATTCAAAGCGAGAAAACGCTGAAAATCAGCTTCAAAATGCCAAAAACGCCGGATTCTCCAACGCCTTTATGCGCTTGACCTAGCTTAATAATTTTCACATAAAATTCGACGCGAACAGAAAAAATATATGCCTGAATTTTTAAGCGTTGTATGCGGATTAATGGTTCTTTTGTTTACTTTTTTTTCGTAAAGAAAAGTAAAGGGAGATGGAAAATATGGAAAACAAAACCTTTGGAATAGCTTCGTTCGCAATTTTGATTGAAGTGATTATTACATATCTCAACCAATTCTTTGTACAAGAAAATTTCTGCTGGCAAATTACCCTTAGCATAGTTTTAGGCATAGTTATTGCAGTGATCTATAAACTTGACTTGCCTGCATGTTTTAATTTGAGATCAGATGTACCATACGTTGGCAGTGTGCTAACAGGAATTTTATTGTTGCGTTGAAGCAATTATGTTTTTGATTTGACAACAAAACTATTGAATATTTAATGTAATTAAAACTAAAAACGTTAAATCTGAACAGCTCAATTGTTAGTATAGACTAGCTTTTGAGCTATTTTTTATTTGCTTTGAATAATAAAATAATGTCAAATAATATGAAATTTTGCAGATTGAAACTAGTCATTTAATTTAAAATATAAAGTTTTGTTTGCTTTGAAATTTTTTGTTTTGAAGAGAAATTTTATCTGTTATATGTTGACAGACTTTAAAACAGCGATATCATAATATAAGGTACTTTGAGGGCTATTTTGCTGGAGTCGAGGGGAAACTATTATGATTAAAAAATTGTTAACGTTTGCTTTGCTATTTTCATTAATTTATGGGGAAAATACTGAAGATTCCTCAGCGCTGTGGTGGAATAAAGATTCAGCAACCAAAGCAAACATTTGTGAAGAAAAAATAAGTGCGGAGAATATTACGATGTAGATTGTGCAATAGCTTATATCAAAAAGATGTTGCCTTTAACTGGCTATAAAGAAATTAGCGAAGTAGGAAAAAAATGTGAGTATAGATTATACCTGTGAGATTATAATAAAGTAACAAGATTTCCGAACATTATGCTACAAGAATTAAGGAAAAACCAAGAAGGTTTTACTTTTATAGTGGTGTTAAAAACGTAACAAAAGAAATTGGAGGTCTATTTGGAATTAATGAAAACCTGAGCAAAAAAGTTTTGTTAAAACTTTTAAACGATAGTAAGTATAGTACTCTTGTTCCTGATCAATTATCTAAATTAATAGACGATATTGTAGCTGGATCCAAACGGAATGGAAACCCTTATAAAACTGCTGGCTTTTTGCGGGAGGAGCAGCAGGAGTAGCTTTTGCAGTAAAAATATTAGTATTGGCGACTGGAGGCGCATTTGGTTTTGCCGCTATTGTTTTTTTGTGAGGAAGGCTTATGCCGTTCTGCGATGTCTTGGTGGAGAGATTTTAACAGAGATAAAAAATGAAAAAGCATTGGATAGAAATACAAAATTATGCAGAAGCTATGGAGCAACTTTTAGATAAACATAAATAATGAAAATTGGAGAAATGCTGATTCGGTGTTAGCACAAATGAATTGTGATATAGATTCTTATAAAACAGTTGTGTCTATGATAAATAGCAATATTGTATATTCAGATAAATCAAAGTGCCTCTTTGCTGAAACTTTTAAAAAATTGAAGAATAATTTGACGCGAATAGTTAACCAGAATAGACAATGGAAAGAACATACAGAATGAATTTGTTTTCGAAAAAAATAGTGTCATTATTTTAATATTTACAGTGTTCTTTACAGATTTTTCTGTTTTTGCAATTGATAGACTTGATTCAAAAATTTTAGAGGCTAAAAAAGATTTAAAATCAGGTGCACAGCATATTCATGCAACAGTAACTAAAAATGGTAAAATTGAGTATCGTTTGGAGTTTTTTAGATATACTGATTTGGATGAAGTAATCCCGAGTCTTAGGTTTGAAAAAGATCCAAATAAATTTGTAAAAGACACATATGAAAAAAACTTTAAAATAATTGAAAATTGTCTCACAACTATTGGTGCTTTTGCAGGCACGGTCTAGGGTAGATATCTTGTAAGTGGCTGGACAAGGAAAATTAAAAAATTTCAGAGGCTAAGTTAACGATCTCAGAGGGTAAACAAAAAGACCCTGAAAAAAACGAGAAGAAAATTGAATTTCTTACCAAAATAAAAAATTTATATCTACCAACTTTTTTTGTATTGGCAAGTACATATGTGTTTGCTGGTTTAACTAAATCACTTTCAAGCTTTTGTTCTGATATATTTATGAAAAGAAAAATAGAAAAAAGAAATATTCTTTATGCTATGAGCTTTTTAGTGGATGATATAGAAAAATGGACACAGTCAGATTCTATTTTTATACAGATGAATTGTAATCCTGTTTTATTACAAGTGAAATAAGGCATTCAGGTGAAGAGAAAGAATTATTTCGACAATCTTTTAAAAGATTCAAAAGAGATTTAAAGAAAGTTTTAGAAGATAACAAAGGAGAGCTGTTTTTCTATGAAAAATAAAGTTTTAATGAGAACAATTTCGATTATTTTGGCATTTTCTTTTTGCATGCCGACATTAAACATTACTTATTCAATGTCTCCAAATTGCTACAAACTAAACAAAAATAGTCGATTTGATAACGAAGATTGTACGATTATAAATTCTTTAGAAAAAATAAGTAATGGCGAAAAATTTATTAGACTTAATAACGTTGGCTGTAAATCGGAGTATGATTTGCTTTTTTTGATAGCAGCGAAATTAATGGTATTTTATCAAATTTGACATACAATAAAGATATCGCTCAGGTTATGTCAATGAAAGAAGAGCAGTAAAAAAGTAATAGAGCTATTTACGGAAGTGTACTTTTTTCGGAACTGATAGGAGAAGTCTTAATGTCTTAAAAAATGTTTACAATACATTAAATTTACAAAATAAAAAGAAAAAACATGGTAATTTAGGTTTTATGTATTTTATAGCTAATCCACGTTTATTTCTTCAAGGCATTCAAAATGACAATATTAGACATGAAAGAACATCGCTCAAATCAAAAAATTTTGCGTAAAATAGGCCTTAATAATAAATATGACATTTCTATGATCTCTTCTTTTAACATTAAAATATCATTGTTAAGTTTAATTTGTTCTTCTGGAGTATAATTTTTAGAAATCTTTTTCTCCAAAACACTGGCAATAGCCGGTGACGACTTAATTCTTAAATATAAAAGTTTATTATTATCTATATCATTATTACTAATAGCATTGAGAATCATTTTTATGATATAAATGGTTATTTCTATTCTTGAATACTATCTATATCTTTGATCCTAAAATAACTATTAGCGGTACAAACTAAGCCCGCAACTAAAGCAGACACACCTGTAGCAACTACTAACGGAAATACAGTGTCCCTCTTATAGCGCAATCCACATCCGGAATATTGTTTGTAGCATCTTTGTACTCATCAATGTAAGATGAAAATTTTTTATTCGCATTAATACTTATGCCTTGTGAACTAAAAACATCATCTTCTAATGCCCAAATTTCAAAATTATTATTATTAAAAAGTAAAATAAGTAGTAAGGTTAAACTCAATAATTTTTTAAACATAATATAAGCCCTCTTTTATAACCGTAATTTTAGTGTAGCATTGAGATATTTTTGTGTGTAATGTCATAACTTTGCATAGTTATCAATTTTTGTCAACAAAATTCTCTTTTAAACATAAAAAACTACCTGTAGCTTAAAAACTACAAGTAGTCTATGTTTATTCTATTTAATTAGCCATCACAATCGATTTAAGGCAATTTATTGTGAGGATAGAGTAATTTTTTACGATAAAATTTTATAAAAAATTTTCAAAATCTATTTATCAATGGTAGATTATCTGTTATAATAGTTCATAAATAACATCTAACCAATATCTAACCAAAACATTAAAAAATATGTTATTTTATAAATATTGTTTAATAGTAAGTTAGATAAATTAGTATGGGAAAAATGTTTGAGATAAAGCTATTTTAAGAAGTATTATATAATAATAAATAACAAAATATATAAAACACTTATAAAGGCTCTGACTCCGACATTCCTGTGTTCGAATCACAGTACCCCAACCACAAAGCAACTAGTTAATTTGACTAGTTGCTTCTTTCATTGCTTACTTTAGAATTCCTGTTTTATTTAATTTCTGCTTCTATATTTAATAGTCTATTATATTTAGATACTCTATCTGTTCTACATGGTGCTCCTGTTTTTATCTGCCCCGAATTTGTTGCAACTGCTAAATCTGCAATTGTAGTGTCTTCTGTTTCTCCACTTCTATGTGATATTACCGCTTTATATCCATTTTTTTTGGCTAGTTCTATTGCATCTAATGTTTCTGTTAGTGTACCTATTTGATTTAATTTTATTAATATACTATTTGCAATTTTGTTGTCTATCCCTTTTTGTAGTCTTCTAGTATTTGTAACAAATAAATCATCCCCAACTAGTTGAATATTTTCTCCAATTCTATTTGTTAGCATCTTCCAACCCTCCCAGTCTTCTTCAGCTAATCCATCTTCCACAGATATTATTGGATATTTTTCTGTTAAATCAACTATATATTCTACCATTTCTTCTCTTGTTTTAAATTCATTAGTTTTCCAAAAATAATATCCTTCTTTTTCAATTTTTTGTGCTTCTTCATACATTTCTGTTGCTGCCACGTCTATTGCTAAACATACGTCTTTTCCAGCAATGTATCCTGCTCTCTCTATCGCTTCTAATATTATATCTATAGCTTCTTCCTCATTTTCTACTTTAGGGGCAAATCCACCTTCATCTCCTACAGCAGTTGATAACCCATTTGCTTTTAGCACTTTTTTTAAATTATGATATACTTCCACTCCCATTCGTAACCCTTCTTTAAAATTTCGAGCCCCAACAGGCATTATCATAAATTCTTGAATATTTAAATTACTATCCGCATGTTTGCCACCATTTACTATATTCATCATAGGTATAGGAAGTTCTTTTGCATTTATTCCACCTATATAATTATATAGACTCATTCCTAGAGAATTTGCTGCTGCCCTTGCAACCGCTATGGAAACACCCAATATAGCATTGGCTCCCAGTCTAGCTTTATTATCTGTTCCATCAATTTCTATTAGTTTTTTGTCTATTTTTACCTGTTCATATACATTCATTCCTTCTATTTCTCTTGCAATTTTTTTATTTACATTTTGTACTGCTTGCAATACTCCTTTACCCAAATATCTTTCTTTGTTATCATCTCGCAATTCTACTGCTTCAAAGCTCCCTGTTGAAGCTCCTGATGGTACCATTGCTACACCTGTAAAACCTCCTTCTGTTATTACTTCTACTTGTACAGTTGGATTTCCTCTAGAATCTAATATTTCCATTGCTTTTATGTTTTCGATCTTTAAAAAATCTTTCATTCTTTAATACTCCCTTCTTATATGATATATTTAAATATATTATATCTATTTATTAATTTTTTATTTAAAATTTCAATTGTTTAACATAATTTTGGTCAATAATGTTGACTTTTGTCTTATTATATATTATAATAATAACTAGTTTGGGAGTAATCACTCCCACATATGTAAACATATATATGTATATATTTTTACATATGTATTCTGTCTACCAGAACATATATCTGGTAGATTTCGTCGAGAGCGATGCTCTCATCCAAGAAAGAAATGGGCTTTCATCGTCCACTTTACGTCTTTGGTGGTACGATGAGTCACCTCACAAATTTGCTCATTTCTTTCTTTTCGGGGTACTCACCATGTTCTCCTTGTTCACCTTGGTAGTTTCCCCCCTGTATTGTGTATCAGGTGAGTATCCCCGAAAAAAGAGGCATTTTTTCAAAATGGTTGTTTGGAAAGGACAGCCATACGCCTCTGCAAAAGAGACACACGCAAGTGTGTCTTTTTTGCGTGGATTATGTTGACTTTTGATTTTCTTTGTAGTATAATTGTATTGTTACGAAGCAATCCGCTTCTGTAACATAAGAAGATGTGTTATACATATGAATTTATTTCATTTTTAGCGCATCTTCCAAAAGGAGAGAAAACTGCATAGTGCTTTCGGGGCATGCACATGTGGTATTGGGAAAGTTGTTATTTTTCTGCTTTGCCATACGGCTTTCCCTTTCTCTCTTTAAAAAAAACAATCAAATATTCTCCTTATAATCTCCGTACGTAAGGAGGATATTGATTGCTTACATAGCAGACAGAATAATAATATATTCCGCCATTCTGTCTGCATCAAAAAACGCACATACTTTGTGCGTTTTTTGTTTTATTTATGTTTGTTTTTTGTTATTTCATACTTTCCTCTACTGCAACTGCTATAGAAACGGTAGCTCCAACCATAGGGTTGTTTCCCATGCCAATCAATCCCATCATTTCTACATGCGCTGGTACAGAAGATGAACCCGCAAATTGTGCATCTGAATGCATTCTTCCCATTGTATCTGTCATTCCGTATGATGCTGGTCCTGCTGCCATATTGTCTGGATGTAAAGTTCTTCCTGTTCCTCCACCTGATGCAACTGAAAAATATTTTCTTCCTGCTTCTAATCTTTCTTTTTTGTATGTACCTGCTACTGGATGTTGAAATCTTGTTGGATTTGTTGAGTTGCCTGTTATAGATACATCAACATCTTCTAGCCACATTATTGCAACTCCTTCTCTAACATCATTTGCTCCATAGCATCTAACTTTGCTTCTTTCTCCATTTGAATATGCAATTTCTTCTACAACATTTACTTTTCCTGTATAAAAATCAAAATCTGTTTTAACATATGTAAAGCCATTTATTCTAGATATAACTTGTGCTGCATCTTTTCCTAATCCGTTTAATATAACTCTTAAAGGCTCTTTTCTTACTTTATTTGCAGATTTTGCAATTCCTATTGCTCCTTCTGCTGCTGCAAAACTCTCATGTCCAGCTAGAAAAGCAAAACATTTTGTATCTTCACTTAATAACATTGATGCTAAATTTCCATGCCCCAAGCCTACTTTTCTGTCATCTGCAACTGAACCTGGTATGCAAAATGCCTGTAGTCCTTCTCCTATTGCCTTTGCAGCTTCATGTGCTTTTGTACAACCTTTTTTTATAGCTATTGCAGCACCTAATGTATATGCCCAACAAGCATTTTCAAAACAAATAGTTTGAATACTTCTTGTTATTTCATATGGATTAAATCCTTTATCCGTACATATTTTTAATGCTTCATCGAAATCTTTTATTCCATATTTCTCCATTACTGGTTTTATTTGGTCTATTCTTCTTTCATAACTTTCAAATAATGCCATTATTATTACCTCTTTCTATTTAATTATTTTATTCTTTTCTTGGATCTATTTTCTTTACGGCTTCATCAAATCTTCCATATTTGCCACTTGCTTTTTCTATTGCTTCCATTGGTT
>CAJJXN010000067.1 GCA_905197115.1 uncultured Bacillota bacterium
CATTTATATAAAATAAATGTTAATATATTTTTAACAAAATCCTTGACTTGTTAATATAATGTTTTAAAATAGAATTATAAGTTAACGATATGTTAACAAAAGGAGGTGAATAAAATGAAAGAATTAAGTGTTGCGATTAGTGTAGTAGGACTTCTTGGTTCTATTTCAAGTATTATCTTTGCATTCTTAGCCTTTAAAAGAAATGAGAAAAAAGAGGATAAAAAAGAAGGAGAAAATGTAGGACAGCTGCAATCGGATATCAAATACATTGTAAAGACACTCTTAAAATTAGAAGAAGAATTTACAAAATTAGATGATCGAGATAGACAAATGCTAGAGCGACTGTCAAAAGTAGAGCAGAGTCTTAACATGATTCAAAGATAAAGAAAGGAGGATAAGAAAGATGGAATTTAGTAGTGTACCTATTATCGTTGTATGTTGCTATTTAATGGGAGAAATTTATAAGGTCATATTTAAGAAAAGACCAAAAACATACAAATTGATTCCTGTTCTTGTCTCTATTAGTGGAGGAATACTAGGCATCTTGATTTATCTAACGAATAAAGAAATGATAATGAATGCAAGTAATATCTGGATAGCCTTAGGAATAGGAATCATCAGTGGCGCAAGTTCCACAGGAACGAATCAAATCATTAAACAATTAAAAAAATAGAAAAGGAGGAATAAAAAATGATTTTAAAAGAAGAAATAACTTTAAAAAGTTTTTACAGAGTAATTGAATTTGTAAAAAAATTAAAGGGAGTAAAAATGGATCATGAAAAGTATAAAAAAATTATTTTTGATCAAATTCAAATTGAATCGAATGAAGAAAAACAAATAAAAAACTTTAGCGATTCATACTTATATTTATTAAATAATACAAATCAGAATTTGAGTTATGATTTGTTAGAAAATAGTTATTATTTATTAAGTCATAAAAAGTTGAAAAAGAAACATTGTGAAGAAATATTAAAACACTATTATCAAAATAAAGACGATATAAGCTATTTAATTGCGAGTAAATTGCACATATTGATTCAAAATATAATTCATTTTAATAAAATAGAATTTGCATTTATGATAACGAATTTTGTTTTAATACAAAAAGGGCGGGCAGCAGTTATCCCAAAATTTTCAAATAAAACTTATAAAGAATACTTACAAAATAATGACTCAAATGCTTTGTCTAAACTTTTTAGTCAAAATGGAAGAATTATAAATGTTGAATTAAATACAAATACAATATCAAAAGTTGAAATTATTCGTAAAATAAGAGGTTTAAAAAATTTGTTAATAAAACAATATGGTGTAAAACAATTATATTTATATGGATCATATGCAAAACAAAATGAAAATACGCAAAGTGACATTGATATTTTAATTCAATTTAATCTTTCTATTGATGAAAAAGAGAAAAAGATTGCAGCCATTCAAGAAACGATTCAAAGATTGCTAGGTAAAAAAATAGATTTAATTGATTTTGACGAAGCTTTCGCACTTTTAGATTTAAATGAGCTAAGTCACACAATACCAATTTTATAAATAGAAAAGGAGAAAAAAGAAAATGAAACAGCAATATACAAATTTAACTAAAAATCCAACAATTGAAATTTTAAATTATTATATTAAAGAAGAAAAAATAACAGATAGAGAAATCAAAAGAAGTATTTGTCCAGAACAAGAAATATTAAAAATTAATAAAAATTATATTTTATTTGTGCAAATGAAAGTATCCAAAGATTATCCACTTAAAGAGTTGTTTTATTATATAACAACTCAAAAAGTAAAAAAAGAAATTAAATTAAGAATATGGGAAACAAGACTTTCTTCACTCGCTAAACCATTATCAGAACAAGTCATAGAGGAAGCAGGTAAAATAAGAGAGAGACATTTAAATTTAAAAGAAGAGGTGGTTATCCCTGCTAAAGAAGAAAGAAAAAATCATATTATTGAAATTACACAACATATTTCTATAATAAAAGATTCTATTTATCAATTTTATATAGAAATTGTAGATGATGATGAAGACAATGAATTTGAAATCATTCATAATCATTATTTATTAAATAAAGAAATTGTAGGACAAGCAATGATTAATGTTGAGGGAAAAGGGCTTGAACCTGAAATTGGATTTGAAACTATTTCAAAACCACATATTGGGACAAGTTTCATTCATATGAGAACAAGGAATCTAATTCATCATTTTCAAGAAATGAGTACAAATGATAAAAGAGTACCAATAGAATTTTCAATTATTTTTAATAAAGTAATCAATTCTAATGTTAATTATGTTGGAAAAAATATGAGACCCTCTTTTTATTATCAAATTACAAAATACGATCAAGTTGTAACAATTGAAGATGCTAGTGGAGCAAAATATTATTATCAAAAAATGACTTTAAGTAGTATAAAAAAAGAAGAATATGGAATTAAAAAAGTAGAAGAAAATGAAACAATTGTTTATTATGAGCCTTATACAAAAAATTATTTATATTATAAAAAGAATAATGAAATTGTTCATTATGATCAACAAGAAAATAAAATTTTATTTCAAAATAGCAATTTCAAAATTAATGGTGAAAATAGAATGATTACGCGAATTCAAAAATTAACATCAAAAAGTGGTTCATTTATTGAATACAAATGGAGTAATCAGTATTTAGAAAAAATAAGCAATTCAAGTGGCGATTATGTTTATATCAATTATGATTCAGGTAAAAAGCAAATTGAAACAATCGATTATTCTACATTACAAGAAGTAATGAGTTTAACCTATGATGCCACTTCGACTTTAATCGGTATAAAAATAGAAAAATATAACGGATCTTCTAAAAGTAGTTCTACAAATGTTACGATAGTTCAAAATATTGAAATTTTATATCAATCTAATCGAATTAAAGAAATAAAAAATCTTAAATCAAATGATTATATTCAATATAGCTATGAATTAGAGCAAGTAAAAGAAGTAAAAGAGAAAGAATTAAGTACACAAAAACAATATATCTATCAATACGATTATTACAAAGAGCTTTTTACTAAAAAAATATTTGAAAATATTATAGAAGTTTCAGAGGGTCAAGAAACAAGTTTAATTTTATACTATGAATTAGATGATTATGATCGAATTATATCCATGCATGATAATGAAGGATATTTTCAAACATGGAATTATGATGAAATAGAAGATGGAAAAATAAGTAAGAAAGAGCAGCCATATTACACAGCATGTATAGCTAAGCAAACAAACTACTTAAAAAATTGGAATTTTCATCAATTTAATGAAAAAGAAAAGTGGATTATACCGCCTGATAAAGCAAAAGATATTTCAAGTGAAAAATATATAAATGAAGATTTTCAGTTACAAAGATTTAAAAGTGACCTTATGATTAGTCAAAATTTTAAATTCTATCGAAGTGGTACATATCAAATTAAAATGATGATAGGAAAATCAGATAACTTCAAAGTACGACTAGAAAGTGATTTATACACGAAAGAACTATCATTCTCACGAATAAGTGAATTAGCACAGTGGGACAAGATCATTAGTGAAGAAGTTTTTATAGATGAAGAAATGGCAAAAAAAGAATTTCAAATAAAAGTTTTATGTCCACAAAATGGGGTTTTAAAATATGTTATTTTAAATCGCAAAGAAGATGCAAAAATAGAAAATCTCGTGAAAAATGGCTTTTTTGTAGATTTTGATGATAAGGCAAAAGCGATTGGTTGGCAGTGTAGTGAAAACGCTAAATTACAAGATGGCAATTGTGGATATTTAGGTAATTACATAGCAATGATTAATAAAGACTTTCAACGAAATTGGATTAAACAAGAAATTCAAGAAAAAGGGAGCCCACATCAAAAATATACTTTAATTATTGATAGTTCTAGCAAAATCTATAAACATGAAAGTTTGAAAGTTAGTATTACTTTTCATCATTTGGATAATGATGAAGAAACTTATCATTTCGATATTGGAAAAAGAGATTCCGGTGGTTTCTTTTCTAGAACGATTTCTTCCACAAAGGCATTTAGTAAAATTACAATTCAAATTGAAAGTTTAACTAAAAAAACAATTTGTATTTTGGGAGTAATACTAAAAAAAGAAGTAGGAAGTGGATATTATCAATATAATAGATTTGGGAATATATCTCAAATAAATGATGGAAATAATATTAAATGCCAAATTATTTATGATAATAAGCAGCGAATTTATACGACAGAAACGGGTAATGGAGAATTATTTTATTATGAATATGATGAAAAGGATCGATTAAATAAAATTATAGATCAATATCAAAACGAAGTAGAATACACTTATAATGAAAAAGATGAAATTATTCAAAAAACAATTAGGATTGAAGATGAAAGCTTTTCATTAACCTATCAATATGATCAAAGAGGTAATTTAATTCAAGTCAAGGACATATATGGTAGAATAAGACAACAAAGTTATGATGGAAAAGGGAACCTTTTAACCCAAAAAGAAAATGCAATTACATATGAATACTTTTATGATGAAGAAGATAGACTAAAACGTTTTTTCACTCAATATCAAAACAAGAATTATGAAAATTCTTTAGATTATAGTTCAACGCAAAAATTAATTAAAATGTCCAATAATTATGGATTAGCCTACCATTTTGAATATAGTCAAGGAAGAATCAGTAAAGAGAAACAAAATCAATTGATATTGAATGAATATACACATGAATTTCAAGGTAAAGAAAAGGAACAATTATATACCAATCTTCATCAATATGGGGCAAGTCCAAATAAAGAAAAAAGAATTTATAATTATAAAAATCAACTAATTAATTCATTCATTAACGACGAAAAATTACAATATGATTACGATGAGCAGGGAAGGTTAATTGCCATCTATGAAGAAAAAACAAAATTAAATCAACCTTATAATCAAAAAATGATGGATTTACAATATGATGAAAATGGAAATGTAAGTCAATTTATTTTAAATGATTATACATATCTAAATGGAAAAGTCATATTCAATGATTACTTGAAAACGCAATATGAACATGATAATTTAAATCGAGTACAACAAAAAAATGTGTTATCGAATGAAAAAGAATATCAACTCAATTATGATTATGAAGATGAAGGAAACGAATATGTAAATCTTGGGTTTTTTAAACAATTAGAAAAAATAAGCGATGATGAATTTATATATCCAAACAAAGAAGGAAAAGGCGTATATGGAGCAAGTCCTACTCAAAAACAATTTGAAATTGTAAAGAATGATTATCCAACTCAACTTGATGCTTTTTCTTTTCCAAATAATAGTTCTATTTTAACTTATAGTATATCTTCAATTAACCAATATCGTGCATATAGTACAATTACAAAAGAAAAATGGAATAAAGAGCAATATAAAAAAGATTTAGAAAAGTGTTTCATGTTTTATGCATTTGTGAAATTTGAAGGATTAAAAACCGAATTACCTTTATTTACCCTAAAAGATAAAAACAATGATATTATCGGTAAAATCGTTCTTTCATCTCAAGATAAATTAATTTATAAAAATTCAAGTAATGGAGTAGAAATTGAACTTTCATCTTCAATCGGACGAGGTAATTGGAATTTCATTGCTTTTAAACTTTATAAAAATAATGGTATTTTTAAACGAATAGCTTTGGTGCAAAATGATGAATATATTGAAAAAGCAACTGAATTAGAAAGTAATCAAGTGGTATCATTGGTAATTAATCAACATATTTATTTACAACCAAGTTTATTAAAAGGTAGTTTTAAGATTGCATTTATGTCTATTGGAGCGAAAGATTATAATCAATATCAATTAAAAAATATTTATTTAGATAGTCAAAAGCATATTTTCAATAAAGCAAAAGAACTAAAAAACACAACGACTTTCTATTCAAAGTTAGCTCCAACAAGTGAATTCATTTCCTTAAAAGGAACGCTGATGTCTAATCATGGATTAAAACCAATATATCTAAATCAAAAAAACAAAAAAATGATTTTCAAATACGACCCAGAGGAAAAAAGTCCGGTATATGCATCTTTTCATAACTTGAATCATCCCTTAACAAATTCAAAACCAATTATAGCTTATTCTCTTAATAATTTATCAACAGAAGGGTTAATTCAATGTGATTTTAAATTAGAAGGCAATCTAAATCAAACAAGAACTATATTTGAAATTTATAAAAAGGATGTCCCTATTTTATCTGTTTATACTCGTATACCTTCTAAAGCAATTGGGGAATATGGATTTAGTGAAAATCCAAAAACAACTTTGTATATTCGATTTTTCTCAGAAGAAGTTTCCCATGATTATTTATTTCCTACTCCTGTTTTAGAAGTAGAAGAAAATAAATGGCATACTTTAAAATTGATGATAAAAAATGGTTCCATATCAATTTATTATAATGATAAGTATATTTTAAATATTAGTGCATCATTAAATTTAGAAGATAGTATAATTTATTTGGGTAATTCTTTAATGGCTTTAGAAGAAGCATTGAATGGTTATCTAAAGAATATATATATTGATAAAAATTCTTCTTCCAATTTTGATGTTACTCCAACTTTTAAAAAAATAACTATAAAAGATTTGTTAGGAAGAAAAAAGAAAACACAAATCATAACGAAAAATAAGACACTAACCTCTACCTTTATATATGATAAAACAAGAGTGATAAAAGAAATATTACCTGATAATACGATTGTAGACTATACCTATCTTGGTTCGGGATTATTATCTAAAAAGACTTTCACAAAAAATGATGAGATATATGAATCATGTACTTATTCATATGACAGTTTTCATCGACTTATTAAAGAAATTCACAATAAAAGTGTGACCACTTATCAATATGATGAATTTGGAAATATTAGTAAAACAAATTATCAAGATGCAGATAATCCAAATGTTGATTTAGTTCGTAGTTATAATACATACACGCGATTATCTAATATTAAGAATACAACTTTTTCATCTTTAAAGAAAAATACTCTTTTCGAATATTCGACTACTATGCCAGATAAAATGACTGGAGTATATGACAAATATAATCAAGAAGAAGAGCATAGTTATGAATGGGATAATAATCGACTTATAAAAGTAGATGATTTAACATTTACATATAATCGTGATGGTTATCGAATTGCAAAAAAGAAAGGAACAGATACAACTACATATAAACTTGAAGGAAGTAAGGTAGTACAATTAAATAAAAATCGTCTTGTAATAGATTTTGTCTATGATGAAGATGATGAATTGTTTGCAATGGAGTATGATAATCAAATATATTATTACATCAAAGACCAAACAGGAAATATTGTAAAAATAATTGATGAAACAGGAAATACTATGGTAGAATATAGTTATAATGGATGGGGAAAAGTCAAAGTAATTTATGGTAGTCAAACTTCCGTGGCAGCACTCAATCCTTTCTTATATAAAAGTTATCTTTATGATGTAGAAAC
>CAJJXN010000068.1 GCA_905197115.1 uncultured Bacillota bacterium
CATAGCAACAATTTCTCCATTTGCTTGCCAAGCTTTTACTATTCTAACTTTATGTTCTGGTGATACCCTTGCATAAACTGAATATTTTCTAATATTTTTTGTTAAATCCTCATCTGACATTTCTTCAAGTTCGCTACCAGTAATTGCTTCATCTTCATTCTCTAATATTCCTAATGCTTTTGCGATTGCAACAGCTGTAATCTTATGATCTCCTGTAATCATTACCGTCTTAATTCCCGCTGTTTTTAATTTTTGGATAGCTTCAATGGCTTCTTTACGTGGTGGATCAATCATCCCTACAAACCCCACAAAGACTAGTTCTTCTTCTTTTAATTGATTTGTTTCTTTAAATGCTAAAGCTAAAACACGCATCGCATTTTTAGCCATATTGTTCGCTTCTAAAAGCAATTTGTTTTTATCTTGTACAGATAAAGGTGATATCACATTATGGCAAATTATTCGATTACAATGTTGTATAATTTGATCAATAGCTCCTTTTGTAAACAGCATATTTTTTCCGTTCACTTTATGCAAAGTCGACATCATTTTTCGATTGCTATCAAATGGAATTTCTTGTAGACGAGGATATTTTTTATCTAAATCAGCTTTAAACATATCCATTTGTTGACTAAAAACTAATAAAGCAATTTCTGTAGGATCGCCAATATATTTTTCTTTTTCATACTTAGCATCATTGCATAAGCTCATTCCCAAACTTAATAAATATAAATTATTTTGATTTATTTGATAACTATTATAATATTGATGATTAAAATACGCTTGGACAACTGTCATTTTATTTTGTGTCAATGTTCCAGTTTTATCACTACATATGATATTCACGGCGCCTAAAGTTTCAACGCTATGTAGTTTCCGAACGATCGTATTCACTTTAACCATTTTTTGAACGCCCAAAGATAATACAATTGTAACGACTGCAGGCAACCCCTCAGGAATAGCAGCTACAGCTAAAGAAATGGAAGTAATTAGCATCTCAATTAAATTTCTTCCTTGAATCAAAGCGACCACCAATAACAAAATACATACAGAAACCGCTATAATCCCTAAAAGTTTACCTAGTTCTGCTAATTTTTTTTGCAATGGTGTCATTTCATCTTTTTTCTCATTTAACATTTTCGCAATCTTTCCAATTTGAGTATTCATGCCAATATGAGTCACAACACCTTCTGCTCGTCCATATGTCACATTTGTCGACATATACGCCATATTTTTACAATCTCCTAAGGGCGTGTTTTTTGGTAAAATTAAATTCGCATCTTTTTCCACTGGTAAAGATTCACCTGTTAAAGAAGATTCATCAATTTTTAAATTATTCGTTTTAGTTAATCTCAAATCAGCAGGAATGGTTCTTCCAGCATCTAAAATAACAACATCCCCTAGCACTAGATCTTTAGCTTCTATTTCGACCACTTCGTTATTACGTTTTACTAAACAATGAGGAGTCGTCATCTTTTTTAAGGCTTCTAATGCTTTTTCTGCTTTATTTTCTTCAACTGCGCCAATAATTGCATTTAAAATCACAACCGTTAAAATAATTGCTGCATCCACATACTCCCTTAAAAATAAAGATATGAGTAATGCGACTCCTAAAATATAAATTAATGGATCATTAAGTTGAGATAAAAAAATAAACAAAAAGTTTTTTCTTTTTTTCTCTTCTAGTTCATTTTTAAAAGTTGGATGTGTTTTTTGTGAAACTTCTTTGGTGGTTAAACCTTTTTCGATATTTGTATGTAATTGTTCTTGTGTTTCTTTAATGGAATGATAGTGCATATAAAAACTCCTCCTTATTTAAATCATATTCAATATATGAAATAAAAAAGATATCATGCGTTTTTTAGCAATAATGATTATATTTTCTTTCATTTCATGTTAAAATAAGAAATAGAGGTGATTAATAATGTTAAAATTTAGCGAATATCCTTATCAACCGATTGATATAGAAAAAATAAGCAAAGATTTATCGTCTTATATTAGTGAATTTAAAAATGCAAAAAATGCAAAAAAACAAATTGAAATCATTCAAAAAATAAATGATTATCGCAGTGAAGTAGAAACCAATATGAGTATTGCAAATGTTCGTTTTACAATTAATACTGCAGATAAATATTATCTTGAACAAAAAAATATCATTGATGAAGTATCTCCAAATTATACGGCTATCATTAATCAATTTTACAAAGAATTATTGAATAGTCCTTATAAAAAAGCTTTAGAAAAAGAATATGGTAAGCTCATATTTAATATGGCAGAAGTTGCTTTAAAATCTTTTGATGAAAGTATCATTGATGATTTGGTTAAAGAAAACAAATTAACGACACGTTACGATGCTTTACTTGCTTCTGCAAAAATAAAGTTTAAAGGAAAAACATATAATTTATCTGGTTTATCTAAATTTGCTCAAGATAATGAAAAAACAACACGGGCCGCTGCTACAAAAGCCCAAACAAAATGGTTTGAAAGCCATTTAGAAGAATTAGATGATATTTATGATCAACTTGTTCACGTCCGTCATGATATGGCACTTAAATTAGGCTATAAAAACTTTGTTGAATTAGGCTATTTACGATTAGGCAGAGTCGATTATACCGCTGCGGATGTAGCAAATTATCGAGATCAAGTTTATAAGTACATTGTACCAATTACAAAAAAATTATTTAAACGTCAAGCGAAACGATTAAATCTTCGTTCCATGAAATTTTATGATTACAATTTACAATTTTTAAGTGGAAATCCAACCCCAAAAGGAAATACAAAAGAGTTACTTCAATCTGCCAAACAAATGTATAGTGAAATGTCAAATGAAACCCACGAATTCTTTAACTTTATGTGTGAGAGTGAATTATTAGATTTAGAAGCTAAACAAAATAAAGCGGGTGGCGGTTATTGTACTTCTTTTCCTAAATTTAAAGCCCCATTTATTTTTGCAAACTTTAATGGAACTAGTGGCGATGTAGATGTTTTAACACACGAAGTAGGACATGCTTTTATGTGTTATTGTTGTAAAGATGTTTCCTTACTTGAATATGTTTGGCCAACTTATGAAGCTTGTGAAATTCATTCAATGAGCATGGAGTTTTTTGCTTACCCTTGGATGGAATTATTTTTTAAAGATGAAACAGCTAAATATAAATTCGCACATTTAAGTAGTGCTGTAACTTTTCTCCCTTATGGTGTAGCGGTGGATGAATTCCAACATTATGTTTATGAAAACGTCGAAGTAACACCAAAGCAAAGAAGAGCAAAATGGCGTGAAATTGAAAAAAAATACTTGCCACATTTAAAATATACCAACAATAAATTTTTAGAAGAAGGGGGAAAATGGTTACGTCAATCTCATATATTTGATTCCCCATTCTATTACATTGATTATACCTTAGCTCAAGTGTGTGCTTTCCAATTCTTTAATCTCATGAATGAGGATTACCAAAAAGCATGGAATACTTATGTTGATTTATGTAAATTAGGTGGTAGCAAATCTTTCTTGCAATTATTAAAGACAGTAAAACTCGATAATCCATTTAAAAAAGGATGTATTCGTAAAGTCATCAAACCAATTTCTGAATATTTAGATACTTTTGATGACAAAAATATGTAAATAATTTTTAGGGGTAAACGAAAATTAATCGTTTACCTTTTCTATTTATAATTTTAAAACATAAAATCAATTGTATTCTTTTTTAGTTATAAAAGTCGTGATATAATAAATGTTAAGGAGTGAATGTTATGAAAGCAAAAATTTATCCTTTATCGACTTCTAAATCAATTAAAATTGATGTTCCACCTTCTCAAAAACTTTTGCATTATGAAATCATTTGTGCAAGTATTGCAAAAGGTACCTCTATTATTAAAAATGTAAATTATAGTAAAAATATTTTAGATACAATTGAATGGTGTAAACAAATGGGTGCCGTTATCCGCAAAGAAGAAAATCGTATTATTATTCATGGCATTAATAATCAAGTGCATTTTGCTAACAATGTTTTTGAAACCAAAAATTCTTCTTATACTTTTTTATATATGTTACCTTTTTTATCTTTAGCCAATCAACCGATTATTTTTAAGACGAATAATCCAAGTATAATAGAAAAAGTCATGCCTTATAAACACATCTATGAAAAAGAAAATCTTTATTTTTATATAGAAAATAATACCATTAAAATAGAACAATCTATTCGTAGTGGTTTTATTTACATTAATGGGCATGGCAATACTCCTTTAATTTTAGGATTACTTTTAGCTTTACCACTTCTTCATACAAGTTCTAAAATTGTTGTTCGTTATCCGATTACAAATGAAGAAGATATTAAGCAAAGTATTACTCTTTTAAAGAAATTTGGAGTCATTATTTCTTTAAACACCGCCAACCATACCATTGAGATCGCTCCAAATCAAAGTTTTAAAGCTTATTCAATGAATACTGAATGTGATTATTTCATGCTGAGTATGTTTACAATATTACAAGGATTTGAAGGCAATATTTCACTTAAAAATGCTTCAAAAAAATCAGAAAGTTCCGATTATTTATTATTAAATTATTTAAAACAAATGAATATCGACTTAGTTAAAAACTTTAACTATAACTTTAAAAAAAGAAAAGAAATTGAAATGCAAAAAGTAAATTTATCCATCCATGAAAACGCCATTCCTTTATTTATGCCTTTAGCCTTATCAAGTAAAAAAACCGTTACTTTTAAAAATTTAGATGCTAATAACAAAAAGCAACAAGAACAACTTAAAATTATGTTAAACATTTTTAACACTTTGGATATTGAATATAAATTAGAAGAAAATGAAATCGTTGTTTTTGGAAAAACGATTGAAAACAAAAAACAATTAGATTGTCAAAACAATCCTTATATCGCTATTGCTTTTTCTTTACTAGCAATTATTAGTAAAGCCCCATTAATCATTAAAAACTGCCAATGTATCGACGATATATATGCCAACTTTTATTCATTAATTCAAAGTTTTGGTTCGATTGTAGAATTTATTCACGATTAATGCATATTTCTTTTGTACTTAATAATTAAAAGGATATAAAGTTAACTCTTTATACCCTTTTTTGTAAATAATTTGTAGGTTATAGCCTAATTTATAGAATATTTAAGAGAAAAAAAGCCTATTTTTTTTGACTTTCTCCTAAAATATATAAATTTTTATTAAATTCGTTCAAACTCAATAAACTTTTTGTTTTCTTTCAATATTTTTACTTATCAAACAAAATTGTAATCATACTTTATATAATATCTTATTTTTTTATACACTTGATTAAGAACGAGCAAGTCCATCTACACTTAGTACAACTCCACTAATATAACTTGCTTTATCACTTGCTAAAAACACAAAAGTATTCGCTATATCTTCTGGTTCGCCAATTCGGCGCAAAGGGATTTGAGCAATTAAAGGTTCAATTACTTTTTGTGGAACCTTTTTCATCATATCAGTATTTGTAATTCCTGGTGCTACTGCATTCACACGAATTCCAAAAGGGCCTAATTCACGTGCCAAAGAAAGTGTCATTCCATTTAAAGCAAATTTAGATGTAGGGTAAGCCACTCCTGCTGGTTGACCATATAGACTAACCATACTGCTGGTATTTAAGATTACTCCATAGTGTCTTTCTTTCATTCCATCTACCACAGCATGCGTACAATTAAATACAGCGTTAATATTTAAATCCATTGTTTTTTGAAATTTTTCTAAAGTATAAGAACTAAAAGGTTCCGAAGCAGAAACACCAGCATTATTTACTAAAATGTCGATTCTACCGAATTCTTTTTCAACTTCTTCAAATGTTTTTTTCACATCTTCATAATCAGTTAAATTCGGCCAAATGCCTTTTACTTCATAATCAGGATTTTCTTGCTTTAATAAATCTACTGCTTTAGTCGCACTTTCTTGTCTTGAACCACATAAAATTACTTTTGCGCCTTCCTTTAAAAATTCTTTTACAATCGCAAATCCAATTCCACGACTGCCACCCGTTACAACTGCTACTTTGTCTTTTAATAACATACTTGTGCCTCCTATTTATTAAATTTTATATTATAAGCATCTATTGCTAATTGAATGGTTTCAATAGCTGCTTCTTTACCTAAAATATTTTCAACATATGTTTTTTTGCCTTCTAACATTTTATAAACATTAAAGAAATGTGAGATTTCATCGAATAAATGTGTAGGTAACTCTGAAATATCATGATAACAATTTAAAGATGGATCATGTGCTGCAATGGCAATGATTTTTTCATCCACTTCGTCTTGATCAATCATTTTGACAACGCCAATTGGATAACATTCGACTAAAGTCATCGGCACAATTGCTCCTTGACATAAAACTAAAACATCTAATGGATCGTTGTCTCCCGCATATGTTTTGGGAATAAAACCATAGTTTGCTGGATAATGCGTTGCTGTATGCAAGACTCTATCTAATATTAATGCTCCACTTTCTTTGTCTAATTCATATTTCATTTTGCTCTCTTTTGTAATTTCGATACAAGCAATAAACTTTTGTGGTGTAATTCTTTTATTTGAAATGCAATGCCATAAATTCATTTATTTTCCTCCTTATTTAAAATGTCAAGTAACTGCAATGGGGTTTGAATTAAATAATCAATTTTTAACTGTTGCAAAATTTCTTTTCCTCGAAATCCCCATTCAACTCCACATACCTTTATATGCGCATTATTAGCAGTTAAGACATCGGTTTCACTATCTCCTACAAATAAAGTATTCTCTACTTTTGAATTTAATTGCTTTAAAGCTTCATAAACCATATCAGGAGCTGGTTTTTTTAATATTTTTTCAGTTTCACCAAGCATCACATGAATATATTTACCAAATAAAGGGGTACATAATTCTTTAACCGCATGATCTACTTTATTTGAAACAATTGCCATTTTAAAATTTCTTTTATTTAATTCTTCTAACAATAAATCAATTTCTTTATAGGGTTTTGTATGATCCGACTTATGTATATCATAATGAGGAATGAATTGTTGATACGCTTCTTCAAGTAAATCTTTTTTAGTTTCAGGAAGTGCTCTTTCAATTAATTTTTTAATGCCATTACCGACAAATTGCCGAATCTCTTCAAAAGTTCTTTCTTTGCAATCAAATTGTCTTAAAATATCATTCGTACACAAATATAAATCGTATAAAGTATCTAGAAGTGTTCCATCTAAATCAAATACAAACTTCATCTTGTTCACACTTTCATTTTTTTAATGTTCATGTTTTCTCATTTTTATTTATTTGTATTTCACAATACGAATAATCTTTTTAAAATTCTTCAAATATTCATTATGCTCACGGAAAAACTCAAACAGAGCACTGTGTACGGGAGCATTCTTACTCTGGAAACAGTTCAGGACACTGCTGGTAAAACGGATAGAGTCAAGATACAGATTCAGTTCCTTGTACTCACGC
>CAJJXN010000069.1 GCA_905197115.1 uncultured Bacillota bacterium
TATACATTATTGTACTTATTAAATTGTAAATGGCAAAAATTATTACTGGAAGTAACATATATAATGATAAATAAGGAATAATCCTATACCCTTCATTGTTTGCTAAATCCATTATTAAAAAATAAACATTTAGTAATATAAATGAAATTTGATAAAACAATAACTTTGAATATTTTATTTTTTGATTTTTGCTAATGAGTAAAACCATCATTCTAATAAAATAAATAAGATTGATAACGATAAAAATAATTGGTATTATACTAAATTCTAAATATTCAAGAAAATGCTGAAATGGCATCCCATTTCGATCAAGAAATTCACTAAACCAAAGGAAAACAGATGTTGCCCATGGCATATCCCCCTCAAAATCAAGATTTGGTATGATATAAAAAACAACAAAAACAAAAAAAGCAATTAAATACAAAATAGAATTAACAAATAGTAATTTGTTTTTCCTTATCGATATTTTCATATTATTTCCCTCTCTTTAATATATTTTAATATTTACTTTCAAATTATAATTTACCCAATTATCTTCTCCCGATCCTGCTGCTCCATATCGTATATACACACGATCGGCTATCATATCACTTAAATTAAACTCTATATCATTAAAAATATATTTCCTTGCTGTACCATCTTTACTTCCTGGTTTATGTTCAAATTCTTTACCATATAAGTTTTTACTAGTATCTTGATTTCCATTATATACCCAAAAATATTGATATCCATCATTTATTTCATAAGCATAAAATTCAATAATCATCGCTACTTTTGTATATCCTTCTAATTTTAATTCTTCTACATTCTTATTAAACAGTTGATTAAAATTGATTTCATCATATGGATTTTTAAATCTTCCACTATCCTCTATCTCATATTTACTTGTTCGTATTGTTTCTTCTATTTGTAAACTTTTTGGCCCTTTTCCAGTTACACTTATTTTTATGTTTCCTGTTTCATTCGCCGTTAGTCCTCTTAAAGTTAGCAAATAGACTCTATCTGGAAGTAATTCTACATTACTATACTTGGTATTATAGTTCTCTCCTCCATCATCATTTGGAGTCGTTATCACACTATATAAATTAGCATTTCCATTTCCACTACGATAACTCAAGTTTTCAAAATAGGTATCCACATTCCCAAATGTTTCAATATCGTATTCTCCTCTTTGAGAAACAATAATTTGGACTCTTTTAACTTCACCTTTACCTAAATATACCTCTATATCTCCATTTGATATGATTGGGGATTCTTCAAATTGCCAATAATAATACTTATCTGTTGGATCCCATACCTCTGTTATTCTTAATCGGTTTACATCGTTTACTTGAGCCACGGGATACTTATAATATCGAGGCGTAGGTGTATTTCCTACTGTATCATATTCAGGTACAAACTTATACATGCCATTTTTATAATAAATTGGTTTAAACTTGTGTCCAACTCCTGTTATATTTAGATGTTCCATTCGATCAATTACTCTTGAAATATGCAATTTCTTATCGAGTGCATGCATAGGTGTAAACTTAAAGGAACCATCATTTTGCATTTCTGCTCGAAATTGCTGATTACCTCCTCCATGAAATGAATATGGGTGTGTTAATGCATCATTTTCACTACTCCATCCTTTTACATCTATATACTTTCCAGAACCTACATTTTTGATATAATAAATACTTCCATCTTTTATATAATTGATTTTTCTTTCTTTATTTGTTACATCTTCATAAAAACGATTCATGATAGCTGCCATGATTTGTTGTGCATATGGAATACATACTTGTGTTGCCTCTACATAGGGTGCATAATTTACATCCGTTGTATCTTTTGCTTGTTTATCGATATTATCTTTAAATTGTGCAGATACTTTTACCACATCATTTAATATTTCTCCTGGATTATCTAAATCCAATACTTTGTCATAATATTCTTTAGCTGTATCTGCAATATATCTTGAATTATTTTTATAAGCTAATTTTACCCAATTTTCATATAATACATGATCAGAAAAAAAGAATTATTTATAAGACTTGCTGAATGAGGCGTACAAGCTGCATCTCCTACATAATGCATTGCTCTTCCTAATTCATCCATTGCAACAGATTTTGAATCGTTTTTATAAAGATTGATAGCACTAAAATAGTGCTCTTCAAATCGTGTTCTTGCACTAATTGAATAATCTTTAGTTGTGTAACTATTTGTATAATATCCATCTTTTTGAGTAGAACCATATTCATAATAATGAGTTCCATCATGATTTTCATCACTATCAGGGACTTTGGATGCACTATGCAAGATTTCACTATATGGATTATAAAAATTATATACATTCGATTTTGCATCTTTATTTAAAAGATTCAATGTATCTGTCATTAATTGATTATGTGCCATTCCTGTATATAAAGGAGTTGGTTTATGAAACACATCACTGATTACTCCTTCACTTATCGCTTTTACCATTAATTTATTAAAATTTTGGTCTACAAATTCTACATCTTCTGAATTATCTAAATCAAATCTTGTTTCAAGCCATTTCATAAAAGGTGTGATTTCATTTTCTAGCAATTCAAAATAATCATATTCTTCTATATCTTTTGCATAGTCTAATCCTTCAAACAATCCTTCATAAGCATTATTTATTTTCTTTTTAAAATGTTTTGTTTCTTGTTTTATACTTTTTATTTCTTCATTTTCTCTTACTTTTATTTCTTGATTCGGTTTAGTTATGATACAACCTATTACAGCAAGAAAAACAGGTATTATATGCATCTTTTTTCTCCTTATTCATTTTTTTATTAATTTATTTTTGATTTATCTTCTTAACAATCAAAACTAAATAAAGAGAATCACCTTTAATTTCAAATAAATTTTTGAATATTTATTTTTTTGCATTTTACTGACCCTTCCTTTTTATGAAAAAGCTTTAATATTTAAAATGATTGCTTTTTATTATTTATTTTTGCATAAAAGTTACTACATTTATATTTTAGCATTTTTTTTATTAATTGAATAGGATTTCTATGTTTTTTATGATTTTTTTAAAGTAATGTATAAAAAAAGTCAAACAAATATTCGTTTGACTTTTAATTTAAACTAATTGTAAGTAATAATCTAAAAACGCAATCGTTTTTTGATCATAATATTTTAAATGGTCTTCTTGTGTAAGCGTTTGTCCAATCAACTCTTCATAAAATGCTTCTGTTATTTTTCCTTCTTCATCTTTCGCATCATTACAATAAACTAACATATTTTCTAAAGAGGTAACTCCTGCTTGATAATATTGAAGTGTTGGCACTTTTCCACCTCTATAATATAAATTTAAATTATATTTTGCTGTGAAATTCAACCATTTTTGTCTTTTTTCTTCATATCCTTCTGAACCAGGACGTCCCATGTTAATATATTCGTGCGTTTCAAAATAATATAACTTTTTGCCTTTCATATTATTTATTAAATATTTTTTTAAAACTCGTTCTTCTAATTTTTTACAATCTCCACAAAGTTTCCAACCAAAGTAAATGACGAAGTCCTCATTTTTTTTTATTTTATTATCCAAATCTTCTTCTGAGATTTGGATAAGAGTTGGTAAATATACATATTTTTCTAAAAACTTTTGTAAGCCTTCTTTGGAAGTAAACATCGCCTTTTTATTGTCATAAATTTCTTTGGTCGCCACACTGCCTTTTGAAATGACATAAAGAGTTGGGGTTGCCTTTACTTTTAATTTATTTTCATGCTTACTATCAAAAATTTCAGAAGAATCCACTTGATAAATAATTGATTGTGTTTCTTTAATAAAAGGATCTAAAGCATAATTTTTAAAAGCTTTACAACTATTACACATACTAGAATGAACAATGAAAACAAAACTTTCTTTATCATCCATTTTTGCATCAAAATCTGAAACACTTAAATCGAGTGCAGTTTCAATATTATATTGTCCTTCTAATTGAAATTTTTCAATTTTTTTATCACTACACGAAGTTACAAGTAATAAAAATGGTAAAAATAAAATTGCTAGCCGTTTTTTCATTTAAATCACATCCTTGTTTTAAAAATCATACCACAAATAAAAAGGAGTTACAATAATTGCTTTAAGTCCTCTGCTTTTTGACCATTTAAAAAACTACGAGCATCCATCATCTTTTTACCTTCAGGTTGCAAACTTAGTATTTTTAAATAACCATCTGCACATTTAACATATAAATCTTTATGATCCACTTTTAATGTTCCCACACTTACATTATCATTTTCTAAATCACTTAACATACTTTGATAAATTTTTAAAGTTTTTTGATGATAAATACAATAAGCACCAGGCGTATAACTGAGTCCACGAATTAAATTATGAACTTCTTTGCAAGTTTTATGAAAATCAATTTTTTCTTCACTTCGGTCAATGTTATATGCATAGGTTACTTCTTCTTCATTTTGCATTATTCCTTGATTTGATTGGTTAATAATGGATGGCAAAGATTCAATTAACAAATCTTTTCCAATCACTTGTAACTTTTCAAATAATTGAGTGGTATTGATGTTTTCATCAATTTCAACTTCTTGTTTTGCATACATACAACCTGCATCCATTTTTTTTACCATTTGCATTATCGTCACGCCAGTTTTCACTTCACCATTAATAATAGCCCGATGAATGGGTGCTCCTCCACGCAATTTTGGAAGTAAAGATGCATGGACATTAATATTATTAATTTTAGCAATGTCTAAAACCACTTGTGGCAAAATTTGTCCATACGCGCAAGTGATTAATAAATCTGGTTGTAAATTCATTAAAAATTGATAATCTTCTTTTAATTTTAGCGGTTGATAAACTTCAATATGATTTTTTATAGCGACTTCTTTTACCGGTGTCATAGAAGGTATTTTATTTTTTCCAATTCTTTTATCTGGTTGGGAGACTACACCTACCACATGATAATGATTGTCAATTAAACCTTGTAATATCGTTGCGGCAAACAAGGGAGTTCCTAAAAAAACAATTCTTACATCTTTCATTTTAATCACCACTTTCTTGTATAGTATACAATAAATGGGATTAAGAAACTATTTTTTTAATTATTTTTTTAATAAAATTAAAAAATTGGGTAAAAATATTTGTTACTTTATTACTAATATTTGCATTTAAATTACTCAACTTATTTCCTTCATAATCATACTTAATTTCATACTCAATGTTTCCATCCGAAATAATATTTCCACCTTGTATGGTTGAATCAAAATTACTAGTTTGATGATCTACTTTACTATTTGTAGGATCTGGTGAAAACATCATACTACCAAAAAGTAATAACAAAAAAATAAGACAAATCATTAAATAGTTCTTTTTTTTCATAGTTTCCTCTCCAATGTTTTTATGATATTTAGAACTATGCACACTTTTTGTCGATTAAACGTTTGAACAATCGTTGTGAATAAATTTATTTAAAGATGTAGCTATAATTGTCGATAAATAGTCGATTTCTTCATCAATTTCTTTGGGTGTAACTACCATATTCAAGGATTTGTGATTTAAAATTTCTTCTAGAACTTGTTGTTGTTTATTTTTTGATATCTTTTCATTCATTTTTTGACAATATTGTAATAAAGCTTCTTCTACGATTTTCTCGGCACTTACTACTGTTGCAACACCAATCGCAATAATGGGAACCTTTAATGTTTGTTTGTTTAAAGGTTTACGATGATTTCCAATTCCACTTCCTGGAGAAATGCCACTATCATTAATTTGAATCACTTTATTAATTCTTTTCACACTTGTTGAAGCTAGACTATCGATTGCAATAATTAAAGTCGGGTTATATAACTTCACAATAGCCTTAATTAAATCACTACTTTCCAACCCTGTTTGTCCCATCACTTTTGGAGTAAAAACACAAACACGTGTTAAATCTTTATTGACTTGTTTGGGAAATAATTTAAACAAATGATTAGTAACAATCATTTTATCAGCTACATTAGGACCCAATGAATCCGCGACAATATCTGAGTTTCCTAATCCTACAATCAATATTTTATCTTCTTTTTTGATAGTAGCCATATTATGTAAAGTTTTTAAAAGAACATCACTAATGTGAATACGATCTTTTTCATCTTGTAAGGTTTTGAAGTCAATAGAAATATAATTTCCTACATCTTTTTGAATCATTTTATTCTTTTTTAAAATTTCAATGTGCGTCATCGAAACAGAACCATATTCTTTTCTTTTTATGGTGTAATCTTGAGAATGTTCTTTTTTTATCGCCTCATCAGCAAAATCCGTTTTATGTAAATTCACATTATCACCTTCTTATTTTATTATTTCCTCTTTTTGATATTTTAATATTTGTTTTGAATTAGATAATAAAATAAAAATAAATTCTTGTTTTTAAAAGAAAGATTATCGTAAAATAAAAAAGATAGGAGATTACAAAAATGGATAATATCATGCAATTTTCAAATAGAAACGAATTTAGAATATGGCTAGCTAATAATGCTTTAAGTAATTTTGGAATATGGCTTTTGTTTGAAAAAAGCATGAATTCAAAAACATTAATGGCACATGAAGCTTTAGAAGAAGCACTTTGTTTTGGATGGATTGATGGACAAATAAAAAAAATAGACGACAAAACTTATATGAAATATTTCTGTCAACGCAAAAAAAATAGTAAATGGTCACCAAAAAACAAAGATTTAACGAAAGATTTAATAAAGCGTGGTTTAATGACGGATTTTGGCATTTTAAAAATCAATGAAGCAAAAAAAAGTGGAAAGTGGGAAGAAAAATCAAATCCACCAATTACGGAAGAAGAAATTCAAATATTAATTTCTATCTTAAAAAATTATGAATTAGCTTATGCACATTTTTTAAAGATGCCTTTATCAATTCAAAAAACTTATACGCGTGCTTATTTTGATGCCAAAACAGATGCTGGACGAGAAAAAAGAATTGCTTGGATCGTAGATAGATTAAATAAAAAATTAAAGCCCATGTAATTTCATTTATGGATAGTAAATAAAATAAATTTATGTTAAAATAATTACGATAAATGAGGTGTTAAAAATGAAAAAAATTGTCCATTTACCATTAGATGAAAGACCTTGTACATATGGATATCCAAAACTTTTAGCCGATATGGCTAGTCAAGATGTAGAATTTGTTACAATTCCCCAAAATTTATTAGGAAAGCAAAAACAGCCTGCTAAACATGAAAATATTTCAGCCTTTTTAAAAAAAGAATGTAAAAATGCCGATTATTTAATTATCGCAATTGATACTTTATTATATGGAGGAATTCTTCCTTCTCGTTTACATTATTTAAAAGAGGATGAAATCGTTTCACGTATAATGGAATTAAAAGAGTTAAAAAAAGAAAAACTAATTTTG
>CAJJXN010000070.1 GCA_905197115.1 uncultured Bacillota bacterium
CGGTTCGCGGATAACGCGGCGGCAAGATTTCGCATTTCTTGCAGTTTCCGACAACAGGCAGGGCAGGAAATAAGGTGCTCCTGGAAAAGGGTTTCTTCTTCCGGGGACATTTTGTTCATCAGGTAGCGTCCAACTTGGGCGGTCGTGTATGTACATTCTTTTTCTTGCATGGGTCTATAGTTTAGAGATAATTTTTTCGATGTGGGAACATAACGGGGCTTTTACCCGACAAATGTCTTGCCGGAATTTATCCGTTTTCCTTTTCAATTCTTTCGGGGCGAGGTTGCCATATTTCTGGATGGCGATCTCCTCGTAGGAGAGGCCTTTCACGAAATGGAGTATGAATATTTCTATTTTGTCTTCTATTCCCCGGAACAGTTCTTTCTGCAAGGGGTTGTCCGGGTCTTGCAGGATGTTTAATATTTTTTCTTTTTCTTGGAATTGCATCGCTAAAATTAATAATTGCTTCTATTTTTAAAGAGATAAGTTGATTAATAAGGGTATCCACTTCATCTTTAGGAGTAGCAATAATTGCAATTTTAGCATCTTTTGGCATTTTTTTAGTTATTTTTTCAATGGAATAAACAGGTACACCATAATGTTTTTGATTATACTTTTGTGGATCAATATCAAAGGCACATACGATTTTCCCAGCACGATTTGAGTTAAAATTATATTTTAAGAGTGTCGTTCCTAAAGTTCCAACACCAATCAAAATTATTTTTTCAGATTTAGTTAATTGTAATTCTTTTTCTAAAACACTCATTAAAGAAACTAAATCATATCCGTAGGCAGTTTTTCCATAAATAGGGAGATGAGTAAAATCTTTTCGAACGGTGACTTCACTGATATCAAGCATGTTTCCTATTTGATAAGAGCGAACATGTTCAATTCCTCTTTCTTTTAACTCTTGTAAAACTCTTAAATATTGTGGAAAGCGATTTTTAGTGGCATTTGGAATGTTTTTCTTCATTAGTGGTTTTGACCAATTAGAGCTTCTACTTTTGCCAAATTTTGATTATGAATAATCAAAGAAAGCAAATCTCCTTTTTGGAGTTTTTCAGTCGGAGAAGGAACAAACGTTTTGTTACCTCGAGAAATAGCAATAATATTGGCTCCAAATTTTTCTCTAAAATTAACTTCAATAATGGTTTTATCAAATAATTTATCGTTTAAAACTTCGATTTTAACGAGAGATAAATCTGTTCCTAACTCAATGAAATCTTTTAATGAACTATGGGTAAGACGACGAGCTACTTTGATGCCTGTCTCAATTTCTGGAGACACAATGTCACAAATTCCTAATTGACGATATACTTTTGACTGAGTTTCATCACTTGATTTAACAGTGATATTTTTAACTTCTAGTTGTTGTAAAGCAACTGTAGTTAATAAACCATTTTCAAAATCAGAACCCATAGCAACAATAACATGTTCTGCACTTTTGATGCCAACTTCTTTTAAAGCATCTTCATTCGTAGAGTCTAATACTGCTGCAAAAGCAACTTTATCCCGAATTTTATTAATTTTTTCTTGGTCTTTATCCAAAACCATGACATTTTTATGTTCTTGAAGTAAGGTTTTGACTGTGCTTAAGCCAAAACGTCCTAATCCAATTACAACAAAATCAGTTTTAAAAGCCATACTAAAACCTCTTTTCAATATATATCTATTATAATCAAAAAAGAAGGTAAAGTAAACCATTTAAAAACCTCAATTTAAATCCCTTAAACTGAGGTTTTAGATTTATCTACGTTTATTCTCCTAAAGAAGCTTTGTAAGCAGCAATTACTTTTTCAGCAGTCATAGCAGGAACTTCAGCATATCGAGCAAATTTAGAAGTAAAGGATGCTTGTGCTTGGGTTAAAGTCTTTAATTCAATAACACATTTAGAGAATTCAATTTGTGGAATCAAAGCAGAAATGATTTGTTCATCATCTACACTTTCCATTTCTCCTACAGTGCCACGATATTTTGAAATGCTACTCATAACATCACCAACTGAATCACTTGGTACAGTAATCGTAACATTTAAAATTGGTTCAAGCAAAACAGGTTTGGCTTTCTTACAGCCTTCTTTAAATGCCAAGTTGGCAGCAATTTTAAAAGATAATTCATTTGAATCAACTGGATGGTAACTTCCATCATATAAAGTAGCTTTAATTCCAACAACTGGATTGCCGGTTAAAACGCCAACTTTTAAGGAATCAATTAATCCTTTTTCAACAGCAGGAATAAAGTTGGTTGGAACAGCGCCACCAAAAACGTCATTTACAAACTCAAAATCTTTTTCGCTTGGTTCAAATTTGATTTTAACTACACCAAATTGTCCAGCGCCTCCAGATTGTTTTTTATGACGACCTTCTACATCAGCAAAACCTTTAATTGTTTCTCTATATGGAACTTTAGCTTCCTCTGTTGAACAAGATACGTTGTATGTATTTCTTATTTTTTCAAGTAAAGTATCAATATGCATTTGTCCTTGACAACCCACAACTAATTGTTTTGTTTCAGGATTTCTTTCGACTGAAATAGTCAAATCTTCACTTGTGGCTTTACGAAGTCCTTCGCCAACCTTCGCATCATCATTTTTATTATTGACAGCAATGCCATAAAAAACAATTGGTTGAGGGAATTTGATTGGGTCAAATACAACTTCGTTGTTAATATCACAAATGGTATCTCCTGTTTCTAAAGAATTTACTTTTGTGACAATACCAATATCTCCTGCCGATAATTCACTTGTTTCAATTTGATCTTTACCAAATGGAGTATATACTAATCCAAGTTTGTCTTTTAATTGCTTGGTGCTATTAAAAATAGTTAAATCACGTTTTAAAGTTCCTGAACGCACAATAATATAACTGATTTTACCGGCAAAAGGATCCATAATGGTTTTAAATACTTGAGCACTAAATGGTGCGTCTTTATCAACTTTGACATCTTTTTCTATTCTAGAATCAGCAGATGGCAAATAATTTTCCATGATTTCTAAAAGTTTTAAAATACCAATGTTATGACGAATCGAAACACTAATAACAGGGACTAAATTGCATTCAGCAATCGCTTTTTTAAGGCCTGTTTTTACTTCATCTATCGTAATTTCTTCTTCCATTAAAAATTTTTCTGTTAAAGCATCATCATGAGTTGCAATTTGTTCAACAAGATGAGCGTGTTGCAAATCATAATCAGAAGTAGGTTGTTTAGCAATAACTTTTCCATCATCGTATGTTTCAACTTCTTTTTTCAATACATCAACAACCCCATTAAATGCGGGTCCATTGGCATTAGGATATACCATTGGGACAACTGAATTGCCGATAAGTTCTTCTAGTTGTTGAACAACTTTTTCATAATTTGCATTATCTTTTTCATTTTTATTGATTAAGATGATAGCTGGTAGATGATTTTTTTGAATTCTCTTCCATGCTTTTTTTGTTCCAACTTCTACTCCTTTAGTTGCATCTACAATTAAGATCGCACAAGATGCTACTTTTAAAGCAGACCGTACTTCGCCTACATAATCTAAAAAGCCGGGAGTATCCAAAATATTAAATTTTGTATTTTCTAATTCAACTGGAACGACGGTTGAATAAATTGATATACGTGCTTTCTTTTCTTCTTTTGTAAAATCTGAAATCGTAGTTCCTTCTGTTATATGTCCTTTTTTTGCGATTTTTTTGTTGACATATAACAAGGACTCAATAAGTGATGTTTTTCCAACACCTTGGTGGCCTAACAAAACAACGTTTTTGATGTTGTTAGGCAAAAATACTTTTCCCATATAGGGTGTCCTCCTTTTATATCTAAATACGTTTTGTAAATACATTGTAACATTATTTTTAAAAAAAACATAGACTTTTTAAAAAAACTAAATATTTTTATTTCTAGTTGTATTTTGTGGATAAAATTTATATAATATTACTACCATCGTGATAGGTAGTTTCGAACCAGGTCAGAGTTGGAAGACAGCAGCCTTAAGGAATCAACTATGTGCGGTGGCCTTTTTATTTTTATGTAATTGTAAATTAAATAAAATAAATATATAATAAAAATATAATTTAGAAAAGAGGCTTAAAATAATGAATAATAAATTATTAAAGTTGCTTATGTTGCCAGGAATGATAGCGGTTACAGCATTGACTGGTTGTGAAAAAAAATCAAATGTTCAAAAAGGAGAAGACATTTATCATTTAATACCTGAATCTGTTTGTAATTATAAGGGTACTTTAGATGCTTTAATTTATATTGAAGGTCAAAATGGTACAATCACGGATATTGGAAATCCAAAAAGAACAGCAGATGAATTAAATGACGCTTTTTTAGCTCGTTTTGCAGCGGCAGCAAGAGAGTTTAGAAAAATTGCTCCCAATGTGAAAATAAATGTGAGTTATACATCCATTGGAGACTACCAAGATGCGATTATTGATTATGTAAGTAATCATGGTCATTTACCTCATATTATGCATAATACTTACAGTGTGTATGAAGTAATGCAAATGGGGTATGCAACCGATTTAACTCCATATGCAAATTCGGAACTTTATAAATCATATGATAAAAGTATCTTAGAAGAATTTAAATATGGAAATTTTCAAGGGGGATTTCCTTATATGATTTACCCTATAGGTGTATTTGTAAATAAATCTTTGTTAAATAAACAATATATTGATATTCAAGAATTACTTGATAATTATACACTTGCAAATTTTATTGATGTTTGTAAAAGAGTAACTGATTTTTCAAAAAGTATTGCAGCCATGCCACATATTCAAGAAAGCTTTGTAAGTTATGCGGCTCCTACAATATATAAATCTTACAAGCAAAATCGAACAGTTCAACTTAACACTAGAGAAGTTGAAGATTTGATTGAATTGGAAGCACAATTTCCAAATGTTTGTGGTTATCGTTTCAATCCGACAAATTATAATCAACCACAACCAGGTATGACTGAAATTCAAGACTGGAACGGAAATAAAGATTTTATTGAAAATGACAAATTTGCTTTTACTGCTGAAGTTCCTTGGAATTTAGGTTTATTATCTTCTATGGCGACGAAAGTAAATCGTGAAGCAGATTTTGATTACTTACCTTTTCCAAGTGCTAATGAAGATACAGAAAATCATGTTGGTATGATTGCTGAAGCTTTAACAATTGGTAATCAATGCCCAATAGATAATGATGGCAATCCAAAATGTGTTAAAGGTGGTCAAGCCGCAACCGATGCAGCTGTATATTTTACAATGTTTATGACGGCGGATCCTCGTTCTATGGAAGCTCGTAGTAATATTGAGTGGACATTAGCTCAAGTTGTAACCAAAGGAGTTTTAGATATGCCTATGGTTGACAAAAACTTTAAATTTTCTTATCAAACAGAAGAGGAAGAAGTTCAATTTAAAACACAATTAAGAAGATGGTTTGAATGTTATTCTACTTGGTATGATCGTTCAATTGATCCCGTACCTGATGTAGATGAATACACAAATATTAAGCCTGGATTTAAACAAGTTCTTGATTTATTCTATAGTGAAAATGGGGTTCAACGAATTAATTTTAATGGTATCCCAAGTAGAATTCCAAATGAAACGGGTGGTACAACTCATATTATGAATGAATGGTGTAATCGTTATTTGTTAGATAAAGGAGCCACACAAGTGATTTATCCTAATTGGGTATCTATTTTAAAATCTAAGTTAGCAGATATGGAAAAAGACATTAGAGAAAATGCAGAAGCCGTTTGGGCTTATTTCCAAAACCAATTAGATTTATATTATGGTAAAGGACGATACAATGTTTTAGAAATTGCTTAAAATAAAAAGACCTTCAAATATTTTTGAAGGTCTCTTTTTTGAAAAACTAGTTAAAATAATTCTTATTTCACATCTATTTCTATTACATTACTATAAATATAATAAGATTTTGCTGAAGATTCCATATATAAATTTGTACGGAAACATAATACTATGTGAGCTTTTCCTGCTTTTTTAGCAGTTATACTTTGATTATTTACATTAATAATATCTTCGCCATCAATGACTTTAATGGTAAAGTTTGTTTCATCATTTACTTCTTTAGCATAAGTTGTTGAATGAGCTTTTAAAGTAAGTGAACTACCTGTTGATAATTGGTAATTTTCTTTTTCGCTATCAAAACGAATTTTCCAATTTGTCGTTAAATCAGCGCGATTTGTTGTAAATCCAACATTTCCATTTGCCATAAAATTCATAAAAGTAGAAGCATTCCATGCATTGAATGTCCAAGTCCAATAAAGATTTCCGCGAGCGTTACTTAAATGAATTCCATCTGCTGCTAAATTACCCATGTTAGGAGAAATTCCAAGGCCTTTGTTAAACAATTGATAATCTGCTTTAGCATAATCTTCAACGTTTTTAACGCCTCCAGATAAATAGCCAACATGTAATCCAGGTTCTACTCTTTTAATATAGTTTAATGAAGTTGTACTAAAGTCAATTACAACGATACGATCCATCATATTGTATTTTTTAGCTGTTTCAAGCATTAATTGTGCTGTGCGAATACGAGAATCTTTAATTTCAACTACAAAAATCATTTCATCATCTTTAAAAGCATTTAAGACTTCATCAAATGTAGGAATTTTATAATTTGTAACCGTTCCATCTTGCATAATTAAATTACAAGATTTTAATTGTTCAACTGTTGAATCTGCCATGCGAATATCACAATTTGTTGTGCCAACTGTTGATTTTCCATCAGAACCAGCACCATGAATAACGACAAGTTGATCATCTTTAGTTGTGTGAATATCTAATTCAATTGCATTCGCACCACTTTCTTTAGACCAATAGAATGATTCTAAACTATTTTCAGGTAAGTAAAGATTGGAACCATCTCCACGATGGGCTGTAATAACAGGTTTTCTAAATAAAGAACTATTAAAATCAAATACATTTGTGTCCATTGCTTTTAAAGCATTTTCTTGACTTGCACTAATATAAACACTTGCTCCAGATAATGTAGCTTTATAAGAAGCTAAATCATCCGTTGCATCGGTATTAATTGCCCAAGCACCATAACCACGAGAAGTAATCCAAAAAACGATGTCTTTTGTAATCATGTTTGCATCAAAACAAATAATTTCAGCGCCAACTTCACCGGCTTTAAAACATTCTTTAGAAGCGTCTGAATAATTTTTAATTTCAGTTGCTGAAGAAATATAACCTAAGCGATTCATCTTATTAATTTGACGATAAGCTTTTAAGATTTCTGTATCTTTGGATAAAACGGTAATATCATTACAACCGATGCCGGCGG
>CAJJXN010000071.1 GCA_905197115.1 uncultured Bacillota bacterium
CCCCCCCGCCGACCCTCTGCTTGTAAGGCAGATGCTCTCCCAGCTGAGCTAAACACCCATACCACTGCGCTTATTTAATATACCAAAAAACAATATTATTGTCAATACTTTTAAATTATTTTTTTTTAAAAAAATAAATCCATTTATTCATTCAAAAAATAAATGGATTTTTATATTTATTTTATAATATCTTTCATCGTATCAAACACTTTATCTAAAAGAAAACCATTCTTTTCTATTTTCATAATTTTGACTTTTCCTTTATTTAAGATAATTAATGCGGTAGGTGTAATACTAACTCCGCCACCGGTTCCACCACCAAAAGGATAAAGTTCTTCTGAATACTCTTCTTTATCATTTCTTGATGGAATTTCGCTACCTCCCACTCCAAACCCACAGCTTACTTTAGTTAAAGGGATGGCAATACTTTTATCAGGAAGTAAAATGGGGGAACCGACTACTTTTCCAACATCAATTAAGTCACCCAATTGAATAATGGATGTTTTTAAGATTTCACTAATTGGATGTTCTTTCATGTTTGATTCTCCTTATTATAAAATAGTATTTAACAACTCTTGCAATTTTTAAAGATACTTTAGCATAAAGATAATATTTCTTTTTTTTATCACATGAAAATTGAATTTTGTTTTTAAGCAAAGATTTATTAAAACTTTTTAAGATTCCTAAACATGGATAAATATATTGTAATGCCATTGGCATATGCTCCAAAAAAGTATAATTTAAACGAATTTCTTCTATTCGTATTGATTCAATATATTTAACATCTTCTTTGTCTGCATATTTTAATTTTTGAATAGATATTTTGTTTTTTAATAAATTTACAATTTTCTTTTCCGTTACTAAAAAAATAGGAATAGAAAAAATATAAATACCTACTAAATCATCAGCAATTAAAACTTGAACATGAATAGGAATATAAAATAATAAATCAATGATGATAAAAATGATCAAAAATATTAGAATAGCTTGCATATCTTTATTTTAAAAAACTGCCTTTGGCAGTCTTTTATTTGGAATTTCGATTACGACTTGAACGAACTTGTCTACGACTTTGAGATTGTCTTGAACGGCTTTGTGTGTTTGCTGACAATTCTTCACTTGCTTCCATTTTTTGATTAGATGAATGACAATTATTAGATTGTGATTGCGTTCTTTGTCTACTTTGTTGATTACTTCTATTAGATTGTCTTTGTGCCATTTTTTTCACCTCCGGCAATGATAGTTTTTACGTTTTTTGATAATTTATGCAAAAAAAAGAAAAGTCTCAATGAAACTTTTCTTAAACTGCGATTGAACTAATTTCGCTTTTGTCAAACCACTTAACAAATGCCGTGTTTTTACGACGAATAACACATAAATTTCGGTCAACTAAAGGTGCAATATCACTTACTTTTTCAGGAGGTGCTACTAAAATTGCTTGTAATTTAAATTTTTTCAATAGTTCAATACTTTCTTTAATTCTTTCTGAGTCCATCTTATTAAATGCTTCATCAAATAAAATTAATCGTGGAGTATTGCTATTTGAATCTTCCATATCAATTCGATATTCGCTTGCAATTGATGCCAAAATGGAAATATAGAAAGGTGTTTGGGTTTCCCCCCCTGATTTTGTATTCATACTATTCGCCAAACTTTGTATTGCGTTTGTTTCAATGTTATGAACGAGCAAGTCAAAATCTAAATATGTACGATAATCTGTATAACGAGCAATATTTTTATTAATAATTTCTCTTCTTTCTTCATCATTTGCTCCAGGAGCTTCTGTAACTGCCGCAAAGAATTCATCAATTGTATCTTTATGTTTTTCATAGAAGGCAGCTGAATTAACGCGTGAATCTTGCATTAATAAATCATCCATAATCATGTCATATATTTTAATGTATGTTAAATTTGGCTTAACTGTGAATTCATACCGATCTCGTCCAAATTGGAAATTTTTCAAAGATAAATTTAACTGATCAATTTGTTCTGTAACAGATTCGATTGAAGATTTTAACTTAGCTAATAAATCTTCTTTAAATTGATCATATGATTTATCTTTTGCTTCCACAATTTTTTGTTGGTATTGAGGCAATTCAATTTCTTGATATTTTGCCAAATCTTCATCAAAAGCTTTATTGGAATCATCCTCAATTTCCATTGAAACGTTAAAAGTACGCATATAATCCGTTCGACTACGATCTAGCATTCTTTTTTTCGTTTGTAAGGTTTCTGCAATGCGTTTAGATTCAACCAATTTGCGATTAATTTGATCTTCACTAATAAATTCTAACATTTCTTGTAATTCTTCTGATACATTCTCTTTAATCCATTCAGGAGTATATTTTAATGCCAACGCTTCTTCTTTTTGTTGCAAAACTTTTTCTGCATCAGCCAATTTAACTAATTTTAATTCTTCAATTTTAGCTAATATGCTACCTTTTTCTTGAGAGTTTTGACGCAATCCATTATTAGCATAACGAAGTTCACTATCGACATCATTAATTTTCTCTTCAATTTCATAAACATCACTCATATCAATATTTTCCATCTTATGATCAATTTCTTCTAATTCTGATTTTAAAGCATCAATATGATAGATTTGTTTCAAATTTCCAAAATGATAATTTACATCTACAATCGATAAATTATTTAATTTTCCAATAGAAAGATAAATTTGTTCTTTTTCTGCAGTATATGCAATTTTTAAATTCAATTCATCTACTTCTTTTTGATATGTTTCAATTTGAGATTGTGTCGCTTTTTTACCAATAAATGGCGTACGCGCACGACTTACATTCATTTGTCTTGCACTGAATTGTTGATATAACATACAGGATGGAGTAATTGCACGATCATATTTATTAATATCTTCAATTTCGTCAACTTTCATTAAAGTACCAATTAAATAATCAATATATGCACGCACATATTTATTATCCGTTTCAATTTCAGTAGCTAAAGATTGATTCATTACTTTAAATGGTGCACGTTGATAAATTTTTTCTGTATCTAAAATCGTAACATCATAGAAACGATTTCGATTTTGATTATAAATTGCAATAGCATCTTTAAAATAAGCACTATCGACAACAAAAGAGAACTTTTGGGCACTTAAATAACATTCTAATGCTTGTTGCCATTTTTTATTTTTTATTTCCATCAAATCTGCTACGAAGCTTAATTCAATTGGTTTATGATGCATTTGATAAAGTTCTTCTTCTATAAAGTTTTTAAATTCAATTAAATGAGAAGGATAAGATTTTTTACCATTTCTTAAAGTTTCAATTGTATTTAAACAATTATCTCTTTGATCTGCATAAGTTTGTTTAGTTGCTTCAATTACATTGTGCATTTTGCTAAAATCGTCTTCTAAAGAAGCCACATTTTGCGTCAATTCTATAATTTGATGTTCATTGTATTTATTTAAATTATCTGCATTTAATTTTGAAAGTTCTGTTGCTTTTTCAATAACTTGATCTGCTTTAGCATAAAACATTTCTAAATCTACTTTTGCTAAATGTGCTACTTCTTCATCAAACGAATAATCTTTAATTTGATTTGCTTTACGAATAAATTCTTGGAAAGTCGCAATTAAACGAGTAGCAGAACGACTAAATACATCTGTAATCATATCAATTTCTTTGTTGATTTGATCTTTTTGTTTACCAAATTTTTCATGTTTATTTTTGGATTCACTATTGTCTCTTTCAACAATTAATTGGTCACGTACTTTACTCCAACTTTCTACATTTTGAGTTAATGATACTTCTTCTACACCCAAATCATCAAAACGACTTTGGTGTTTTTTAATCTCTTCATTTAAATTAACTATGTCTTTTTTCTTTTTAGCAATTTCTAGTTTAGCGACTAAAAAGTTAGCTTGTTCACATTTATTTTTATCAGCGGCATAACTTTCATAATATTCATGAATGCGTTGTAAATGATAAATTTTCTTTTCAATTTGCTTTGCTTCAACTTCTAAAGATGTATAGTTTCTCACATTTTCTTGCATCTTTTCCAAATCACTTTTAATATCATATTTTACATCGCAAACAAATTCTGTAATAAATTTACGAATATCATAAATAGGTTGAAATGGTACTGCTTTTTTAAAGAGAGCAAAAAATCTTTGACTCAAATGTCCTAATTTTTTACGCATTTCTTCTTTATAAGTAGATAAAGAATCAGGTAATATTACATTTCTAAATTCAGACAATGCATAATCTTTAAATACTTTATAGCTCATCGCGCGATTATTGATAATATAGCATTGTTCAGGAATTCTGCCATCATAAATAAATTGATGAGACATAAGTTTATCTCCACTTACATCAAATTGCAGACCTATGACAAAAGAATCTTCTTTAATGTCATCAAAAAATTCAAGTGCCACATAAGAAGAAAATTCTCCTTCACGCATATAACGTTTATTTCCTTGCTCATCGCCACCAATTTCACCTTTTAAATAACTTATAACGGTACGACCAGATTTTTCACTAGCGGCCTTATTAAAAGATGTACCACGCGTATCTGCCAAAATAACTAATTGAATGGCATCGACAATAGTTGATTTTCCTACTGCGTTTTTACCAGTTAAGAAATTAATATTTCCTACTTCAATTAATTCTTTACTAAATGAATGCCAATTAATTAATAAAACTTTGCGTAATGTTTTCATGAAAGAGTACCTCCAGATTCTACTTCATTTTCTTCTGTTTCTTGGTTATTTTCATATTTTTCTTTTAAAATAGTTGGAATATATTCACACAATTCTTTCATCTTATCATAAGTTACAATATGATTGATTGTAGGCATTATCATTATCTTCCAAGCATCCAAATCTAAAGATGTGTTTAATCTTAAAATTAAATTGAATTGTTCTAAACGACGAAAAGAAATGCGTAAAGATTCTTTTGAAGGTCTTTTTTGAATTAAGCCTAAAATTTGCATTTTTGTAATAATATCATAAGGAGTAGTAATTACACTATTTCCTAAAGTTGTGATTGGTGCTTGTTCTTCATAAATTAGCATTAAAGAGAGCAAAATATAAGTTGTAAATGAATCAAATTTTGCTTTATTATAGCCATAAGCATTTTCAACTTTATAAATGCCATTAATTGGATCTTTAATTAAATTCCATCCCGAATAACTCAAATAATTTTCAAACACATCATAATATTTTTCCATAAAAAGAAATTCAGGTGATGTAATCATTCTTTTTAATTGTTTATCATAAACATCTCTTAAAATAAAAGTTTTTGAAAGAAGATAGTTACAAACTCGTTTAAATTCTTCTTTTTCACTTTCATATAATTTTTCAAATTCTTCTTCAAACATTATTTTCTACCCTCTTTCATGATAAATTTAATATTTGGAACTAAATAATTATGTATTCTTAAATAGCCTTCGTCAAATTCAACCTTAAATGGAAGTTCTTTTTCATCACCGCGAAGCATAGCCAAAATCGATAAAATAAATTCTTCATCATCCTTGATGTTTAAATCTTCCATCGTAACAATTTTTTTATTTAAAGCTTTATTAACGATAAAATCACGAATCTTACTAAGATTATATCCTTGACGAATTTTATCAAAAATTTCATTTACATCTTCACCAGTCTTATCTTCTGTCACAATTTCAATGAGTGAAATTTCAGGAGTAATCGTAATTTCTCGTTTTGTATATAGCCCTTCTTGATGTGCATATTCAAGCACTGACAAATCAAAATAGTCTTGCATAATGTCAACTAAATCATCGGCATCTTCTTTATGATCATTTAGTACTTTTATCAAATAAGTTATTTTTCCTTTATAACTTTCATCAATACTGATTAAATGTTTCATTTTATCGATAGAAGAAGCGGTATAATCAAATATTTTTTTATCAATTATATCCATTTTTTCTTCGATATTTTCATAAGTTTGCAAAATATATTGATACAATTCCGTGATATGCTCGAATAACTCTGTATTATTTAAATCGGGTTTCTTCGCCTTTCCCAATTCTAACATTTTCTTACGAATCATCGTACTTCCTTGCCAATTTTTCAACATTTTGATAATTGGAGTCCGATATCTTTGAATGGAATCAAAAGTCTTATATGGATGATAAAATTTATCATGTAATTTCTCTATATATTCATTAAAGTGAATTCGCACAACATCATTTAAATCAATGTTTTCAGAAATTCTTTGTTCAATACTTCTCACACCATAATATAAATTCGATAATGATTCATTTAATCGTTCTGTACTCTTATAAGCAGATTGTAATGCATTGTAGTAATCATTACTTTCTGTATCCGCCATCTTTAAAGCTGCATATACGCTATAGACCATCGAGTTATATTCGGTTTCAGCACCTTCTGAAAGAGCATACAAAAAATTAATTGCCATACTTGCATAGGCAGGCACAGCGATATATTCTTCAAATGAATTTTTAGCGTTAAAATCAATATTTATCCATCCATAATCTCTTAATTTTCGGATTACAAAATAAGCTTTACTAGTTATATTTTCTAAATCTTCCGCATCAATAAGTTCTTCTTCATCTAAATTAGCTTCCTTTATTTTATTTTCTAAGGCAATTGTTATTCTTCGAACCAAATCATCTCTTGTTAGATAAAGATCTTGTCGAATCGCTCTACGAAGAACAAATAAAGCCGATACATATAAATCTCTATTTTTAGAAACTAATAGATTGAAAAAAGAGGCAGGGAGAGGTTCAAACATTTTACGTCACCTCGATATTTTTTATTATAACATTAAACATTAAAAAAACACAATAAAAAAGGCAAAAAATAAAACCCGAACGGCCACTGCCCCGTTCGGGTTTTACTAAAAAGAAGGAGAAAAACAGAGCGTCCCCGATTTTTGCCTTAAAACGATAACCCACCCCTCTACTGATGAGCTCGTAAGCTCAATCCGGGGCGCTCTGGCAAGCCTCTTCTTTTTAGGGAAATATTTAATTAAAAAACAAAATACGCCTTGGAAGCAGCGGATCTGCTATTCCAAAGCGCCTTTGCTTCTTGCTAGTATAATACAATATCCCCGCACAAAATGCAAGGGGTTCAATGTACAACCTGCAATAATTATGCACTGCATTTTTGTGCAGTTTTACCATGTGTTTTCGCGTTGTGTACAAAGTAAAACAGCGCACGGAGCTGCAATTGTGCCGTTCCGTGCGCTGTTGTTTTTATTCAGGGCAATACCGCATAATTCTAAGTGCCGATACGGCGAGCGAGGTGCGGCAGATG
>CAJJXN010000072.1 GCA_905197115.1 uncultured Bacillota bacterium
TTATATCACATGCTCATGATAAGGATTATGATGATGGAATTAAAATATATTTAGAAGCATCCGATTATAATTTTTTAAGCCAAGCAAAAAATTATGCTCAAGATATGCAAAAGATTTATGTTCAATTTTGTAAAGAGGGCAATTTAGATGTAGTATCCATTTTATTAAATAAAAAATATTATGTGGATATGAATGAAGGCTTAGATATGGCACTTACATCTAATCAAGTTAGTATCTATCAAAATATTTGTCAAAACCATTATGAAGAATTAAACAAAGATAAAGCTTTGATTAGTGCTTGTAAAAGTGAAAATGAGGAAGTTGTCAAAATGGTTTTAAAAGATACTACGCAAGAAGGTAAAAATAATGGATTGAAAGAAGTTAAAAATAGTGCACAAATTATGTCCTTGCTGATTGAAGAAGGTGCTTATTTCCAAAATAGTGAAGATACTTTCAAACAAATATCGGTTTTATTACATTATTTAATTAAAGGAGGAAAATAAAAATGACGTGGATTAAAGAAAATATAGAAATTTGTATTTTATTCATTTTTGTTCTTTTACTTCTTTTATTAATTATTGGCGTATTAACTTTTATTAAAAGTAGAAAAATTTACAAACAAAATAATGAAAGTCAAATTACGATGCGAGCTGATGTAGAAGTTTCGACTTTAACATCTAATGTCACACTAAGAATAAAATTGTATAATAGTTCTTTTAAAGATGTCAATTTATCTCAACTTGGTTTTGTTTATAAACATCAAAGAATTGACTTTTATAATGAGGCTTGTGAATTTTTAAAACAAGATAAGTTACATATTGAAGCCCGTGATTATTTGAGTTTTAATATGAATGTGGAGCATTTTGAAGAAATGATTCATATTGTGGCCTATAAAGATAAAAAAATTTATCCTGTTCGTTGCTTTGTTATTGATACAATTGGAATTGAAAAGATTACTCCTTCTAAAGCATTAACAAAAGTTTTAAAAGAACGGCAAAAAGATCGCTTTGATAAAATCAAAGAACAAAATAAAGAAATTAAAATGGCTAAAAAACTGTAAGAAATTACAGTTTTTTTATTGGGTATTTGCTGAGCAAATAAACACTTTATGAATAATTTATATTATGGAGTGTGATAAAATGGATAACTTAGCAAAACTCAATCCTGTATTACTCGCTTTTTTAGCAACGTTGTTTACTTGGTTTATTACTTTTTTAGGAGCTTTAATGGTATGTTTTGTTAAAAAAATAAACACAAAATTTCTTGATTCAATGTTAGGATTTGGAGCTGGTGTCATGATTGCGGCGAGCTTTTGGTCCTTATTAGCACCTGCTATTTCATTATCAGAAACATTAAATTATATTCCATGGCTATTACCTGCATTAGGATTTATAGGCGGTGGGTTATTTGTTATTTTTGCCGATAAGTTCTTAGATAAAATGATTGTGGTAAATCATCAATCGAGTCCTTCAAAAAAACGAAGCATTTTACTTGTGTTAGCTGTAACATTACATAATATTCCCGAGGGCTTGGCGATTGGAGTGGCGTTTGGTGGTTTATTTATTGATTCGTCAACGACAACTTTAATTGGTGCAATGATGCTAGCTTTAGGAATTGGATTACAAAATTTCCCAGAAGGAGCAGCTGTTTCTTTACCTTTAAGAAGGGAAGGATATTCCATTAAAAAAAGTCTCTTTTATGGTCAACTAAGTGGTGTTGTAGAACCGATTAGTGGAGTGCTTGGATGTTTGGCCGCCATCTCAATACAAGCTATTTTGCCTTTCTTGCTTGCATTTAGTGCGGGTGCAATGATTTGTGTTGTCTCATCTGAATTAATTCCTGAATCAAGCAAAAACCATAAAAACTTAGCCTCTTTTGGAGTCATGTTAGGATTTGTGATAATGATGATATTAGATGTTGCTTTAGGATAAAAAAAGAACTTAAATGTTCTTTTTTTTGCATAAAAATAAAAGTTATAGTATAATACTTATGAGGTGACAGATATATGAATTTTAAACCAAAGAGTTTATTTCTTTTAACTTTTGCATCGACAATGATATTGAGTGGATGTGGTGGAAATAAAGAGGTGAAAAATAGTTCAAGTAATTCTATAATTGAAGATGATCCTAATTTTTCATGGTCTTTAGAAAATCAAAACTATTTAAGAGATGAAGCAAATATTGTAATTTCAAAAAAAGAAAATATTCTTGAAAATGTTTCTTTACAAATTGGTGAAAAAACATTTGAGGAAAATTGTGATTTACCGATTCAAGTGACTATTCGTTATAATGGCATTGGAATTAATTCTGATAACTCAAATAATGCCGCTGACTATATTTATTTAAATTCTAAAAAATTACAAAAAATTCCTTCAAATGGGCAAAAAGGAGTTACAATTGATGAAAAACTTTTAGTCGAAGGTGAAAATGTTGTAACCGTGACTATTGGACGTTATTGGAGTACAAAAGAGTATGATATCAGCATAAATCATGGGAATAAATGGCAATCTTGTGATGATTTTCAAATCGGCGACTTCCATTTAATGTTACCAACTCAAAAAACGCTTTATCCAACTATATTAAGAAAATATTACCCTAAAACAGTTGGAATTCCTGCAAAATTAAATAATACAGTTGTTGTAGAAGAAGCGTATAATCCAAATGAAACATTTTGGATTGGTGATGGTTGGGGAGAATATGACACTTATTATAACCATGAAAACCCTCGTTTTAATATTCCTTTTAAGGTCGACTTTGTCTTTAATTATCATAAAGAAAGTTATAGCCAATTCATAGTAGACACAAAACAATTTAAAGATGATAATTATACAGTAAAATTGTTTGAAAATGATCGTCAAGTATTGTCCCATACACTTCAATTGGATAACACAAAGCCAGATATTAAATTAAATATTTTAAATAATTCTATTGTAAATGTTGATATTGAAAAAGTAGTAATGGAAGTTTCAGATAATTTAAGCGGTATGGCCCAAAAATTAATTAAAGTAGATAATATTGAAACTTCTTCTGGATCTCCTACTATTTTAAAATCCTTAAAAGAAGGAAAACATACTATAAGTGTATTTGCCAGTGATAAAGCAGGAAATGAAACTTTTGAATTTGTAGAATTTTATGCAAGTAAAGTTGGGAAATTCTCAAATTATAAAAAAGAAGTGAACAATCAAGAAATCGAATTTTCGTCATCCAATCCGTTTTCAATGACACAATATCAAGCTAAAATGATTGAACTTGATAAAAAACAAGGTATTTTTGAAAGTGATACGAATAAAAACTTAACTTTACCAGCCACTTCATCACTAACTAAAGGACTACCTTATCATTCAATGATTTTTTCAGTTCATGATTCTACAAATAAAGTATTGGTAAACTATGAAGGTGGAACGACCACTTATGAACGTTTTGCAATTAAAGCCAAAAATCAAAAAACACAAAAACTGGATACTTTAGCTACTGGTTATGGGGTACAAACAACTCGTTTTATTTTAGATGTTACAGATTATAAAAAAGATGGAAAAGTTGAACTTTATATTGTTCCTGATTTTGTTGTAAGTAAAAGTGACACAATGATTTGGGTAACGGATACACAACATTATACAAAATTTGATGATTTAAATGATATGCTTTATAAAATGATGGAATATTGTGCTAAACAATATGTTTCCAATAAAGCAGGATATTTTATCCATACGGGTGATTTAGTGGATGATAATGTAGCAGGTTCTTCTGCTCCAGCTGCCGATAAGTTAGAACTAGTTAATAAACAATGGAATATAGCTTCAAATGCACATAAAATTATTGAAGATGTGGACATGCCAAATGGTGTAGTAACAGGAAATCATGATACAGGCTCTTCTTTACAAACACTGGATTATAGTTATTTTGGCAAATTTTTTGGACAAGATCGTTTTAATCAAAAACCATGGTTTGGTGGTAGTTTAAATAATAATGCGAGTCATTATGATTTAATTACAATTGCTGATATTGATTTTATGATTGTTTATTTAGGATATGGCGTAGAAGGAGATAAAGATACGATTGCTTGGGCAAATAATGTCATTTCACGTTATCCAAATCGAAATGTAATATTAACAACGCATGATTATTTAGCTTATAATAATGGAAATGGAAAAACTTCTGATTCAGCTCGTTATGATGAAATATTCAACGAAATAATTGTTCCAAATGAAAATGTTAAAATGGTTTTATGTGGACACGATAATGGAGCTTTTAGAAGAGAAGTGGCGATTCCAAATTCAGATCGAAAAGTATATGAAATTTTATCTGATTATCAATTCGTGGATTCAAATCCTTCTAAGCATTATATTGGTAGGGTTGCAGGCTGTAGTGGAGATGGATATTTACGATTAATGTCATTTAATGAAACAAGTATGTCTACGATTACTTATACTCCTTACTTTGATAAATATAATCCTTTTGGAAAAGATAAAGATGAGTTTACTTTATCGATGAATTATGTAGATAATAATCGTGTTATCATATCTAATCTTATGGAAGTGTATGAATTAAGTAATGAAAGTATTTTAGATAGTGCACCTTCTCATGTTCTTTCCGTATTAGAAAATCAAAGATATGTAGTTTGTTTAAAAGATGAGCATAATAACTTTGATTATCAAATAATTTAAATTGAATGCTTAACCATTAGGTTGAGCATTTTTTTGTGATATCTTTACAAAAAAAGACAAGAAATAAATAAATATTGTGAATTAAATAGTTAAAAAATTGACAAAGTAAGCGCTCAATAATATAATTATAATTGTAAAAAAAGAAAGGAGATAAAATAAAATGGCAAAATCAAAAGCTATTTCTAAAGAACTAATTAATGCAATTCTTTACATTGTAGTAGGTGCTTTATTTTGTATCTTACAATCAAGAGTATTAAATTGGTTATTGACAGCAGTTGGTGTTTTATTTATCGTTCAAGGGGTTTTAAGCATTTTAAAGAAAGATTTAAAATCTGGAATTATTAGTATAGCAATTGGTGCTTTATTAATTTTAGGTGCTTGGCTTTTCATTACTGTAGTTTTAATTATCTTTGGTGCTTTATTAATTGTTAAAGGCGTTTTAGATTTATTAACTGCACTAAAAAACAAAAACAATATTATGCCAATTGTAGTAGCTGCATTAACAATTGTACTTGGTATTTTAGTTATTTGCAGTAACTGGTTAGATTGGTTCTTTATCGTTGTAGGTGTATTATTCATCGCAAATGGTGTGCTTGCTCTTTTTGGCAAAAAATTAATTTAATTAAAAACAAAAAATTATTGAACCATTCAATAAAATAAATAACCCCAATAAAGTTTGTCTTTATTGGGGTTTTATTTTTTAATTAAACAGAAATAATTACCGGTAAAATCATAGGATCTTTTCCTAAATCGCTACGAACAATTTTGCAAATGTTTTCTTTGCAAATATTTCTAAGTTCATTAAAATCGACCAAACCTGGTTTTTGAACGAATTCATAAACAACTTGTTCAAAAGTTTTCGAGATTTTATCGACAATTTCATTGGCATCCTTTAAAAAGATTAAACCACGCATTTGAATGTCTGGACCAGCGACAATCTTACGAGTAGCCATTGAAAATGAAATACCTAAAACCATCACACCATCTTTTGATAATTTACGACGATCGTTAATGACTACGCTTCCGACATCTCCAATCCCAATGCCATCTACCATAATTTCTTTACATTCTACAGATTCATTACTACGAATTAATGTACCATCTTCAAAATTTGCCACCATTCCATTATCATATACTAAAATATTGTTATGATTGTAACCAAGATCAATGGCTAGTTTTGCATTTTCAATCATTTTGATATAATAACCACGAACTGGCATGTAATATTTTGGTTTAAAAATAGAGAGTAACATTTTTAAATCTTCACTACCTGCATGCATTGAAATGACTTGTTTAGAATTAAAATTGATAATTTTTGCATTGGTACGATAAAGTTTATCCAAAATTTTTGCATACATTAATTCTGTTCCTGTGTGTGGAGGAGAAGCAAGAATAAAAGAATCTTCATTTGTAATTAAAAGGGATTGTTCAGATTCATTTGCTTCTGCTATATCAGTTAATGTTTTAAAGACTTCAGAACCCATATCAATAATTAAAATAACACTATTGCTTTCATGTGGATTTGTTGTAATCATTTTTTCTGGTATAAACTCTTTATTGTATAAATTCGTTAAAGTTTGAATCATATTTTTTGCATAATCGGTATACAATAAAATTTTTCTTTTATTTTTAATAGCCGCAGCGACTACTTCTTCTAAACCAAATAAATTTTGACCATATAATGAGACAAATACTCTTCCTTTTGTTTCTTCAAGAATTTGTGATACACGACTATAAATTTTATGATTTGGTGTAACCATACCTTTATATGCACTATTATACGAATCGGTTAATAGGCATAATGTTGGCTTAGTAGATAAGAAACTAATTCGATTAAAATCACTGCGATAAGAATCATTTGCTGAGAAATCTAAGATAAAATCTCCACTATAAACAATTAATCCATGATTGGTTTCTAAAGCAAATCCGACAGCTTCGCTTGAGCCATGTGTTACAGCAAAAGTATAAATATTTCGATTTGCGACATTTAAAGTTTCATCACGTTGGATTTCAACAAAAGGGATAGTAGAATCGTCTTTTTGAAAACGTTTCGCAGCATCTTTAATAAAAGCAATTGCTAGTTTTGTAGCATAAACTGGAGCTTGAATATCTTCACATAAAAAAGGAATGGCAGCCATATTTTCATCATGACCATGTGAAATGAAAAAGCCTTTAATTCGATATTTATTTTCAAATAAATAATTAATACCAGGAAGAATAATATCAATACCTAATAAACTTTCCTCAGGATAACGAATTCCAGCATCAAAAACATATAAATCGCCATCTACATCTACGACATATAAATTTTTTCCATTTTCATCTAAACCACCCAAAGCAAAAATTTTTACTAATTCTTTCATATAATATAGCCTCCCAGTCATCTTAAGCTGTTTTTAACTATTCATTATTATACATAAATTTATTTATGAAAACAAGAATAAACCCATTTTTTTCATAAAAATACTACATTCTTTTTTTGATAACAAAAGGATTACTTATATTTTTTAATAAAGGAATAATAGCAATATACTATTTAAGAAAAAACAAATA
>CAJJXN010000073.1 GCA_905197115.1 uncultured Bacillota bacterium
TTTTGCCCAATAGCCACATAAACACATTTTACATTTTTTCCTTTTTGATTAATGATAGTATCAATCGCAATTGCCGTTTTTCCTGTTTGTCTATCTCCAATAATTAATTCTCTTTGACCACGTCCAATAGGAATCATTGAATCAATTGCCATAATCCCTGTTTGTAAAGGTACACTCACTGACTTTCTAGTAATTACACCATATGCAATTCTTTCAATGGGGCGCGTTTTATTGCTTTCAATAAGTCCAAGTCCATCAATGGGTTGACCAATAGAATTTACAACTCTACCTAAAAAGCCATCGCCAACTGGCACTTCAATAATTTTATTCGTGCGAGTAACTAGATCATCTTCTTTAATTTGAGAATCATCCCCTAATAAAACAACACCCACACAATCTTCTTCTAAATTGAGCACCATTCCATAAATATCATTTTTAAATAAAACGAGTTCACTTAACATCGCATTTTTTAAGCCATGAACCATTGCTACTCCATCACCAATGGAAATGACTTTTCCGGTATCTAGTAATTCTAATTTGTGCTCATATTGCTTGATTTGTTCTTTTATTAAAGCACTAATCTCATTCGCATTAATTTTCATGAGAGTCCTCCTTTCCTACTATATTATTCAATTCATTTTTTAATTGAGTAAATTTTGATTGAATAGAATAATCGACTAAATAATCTTCTACTTCAATTTTTAACCCACCTATTAAGTCAGGATTAATTTTGTTTGTTAAACGCACTTTTGCATTTAATAATTTAGAAACTTTTTTTTCAATTTGATTTATTTGTGTATCGTTTAATGATACAGTGGAATAAACAATCCCTGTTTTTATATTTAACCGTTTTAAGCAAATAAGATCAAATTCTTTTAATATATCTTTTATATGTTTTCCTCGATGATTGTCAATAATTACACACATGAAATAATAAATATCCGTCTTAATTTTATTTTTAAATAATTTAGATAACATTTCTTTTTTTTCTAAAGAAGTAATTCCATAATCTTTTAAAAAGCAGATTAACTTCTCATTTTTTTCAAAAATTTCAATTAATTGTTCACATTCTTTTAAATAATCTTCGATTTGATTTTTTTCTGATGCAAGCGAAAAAAGTGCTACTGCATAGCGTTGATATAGTTGATTCATTGTTTGATATCATCCTTTAAAAAATCTTGAACAATTTTTTCATTATCAGCAGCATTGATTTCTCTATTCACAATTTTTGAAGCAGCAAGAAGTGCCACATCAACAACTTCTTTTGAAAGTTCATCTTTCATTTGTTTTCTTTCATAAGCAATATCTTGCATCGCTTTGGCTTTTTGATTTTTTACCTCTTGATTCGTTTCAAATAATATTCGATCTTTTTCATTCAAAGCGGTAATTTTAGCATTTTCAATTAATTCTTTACTCGTCATTTTCGAATCTTTAATTGCCTTTTCTGCTAAAAGTAACTTTTCATCAGCCAATTTTTGCTTTTCTTGTGCTTCTTTTAGATTTGATTCAATATAATTTCTTCTCTTTTCAATAAAATTTTTTGCTGGTTTCACTAAAAATTTTGCTAATATTAAAACTAAAATGAGTGTAGCAACTAATTGAATAATCATCGTAGGTAAGTCAGGAAAAAGCTTATCTCCAATTGTTTTTAGATCATCAAGGCCTGATAAATTAAACCATCTTATCATAAACCTTCTCCTTTATTACATTACAAAAATAATTAAAAACGCAATCGCAAATCCATAAATACCAGTAGTTTCTGCTAAAGCAATCCCTAAAATCATATTTGAACGAATTACAGAAGCAGCTTCTGGATTTCTTCCAATTGCATCCATGGCATGAGCGGCAATATTCCCTTCACCAATACCAGAACCAAGACCTGTTAAAACGGCAATACCTGCACCAATAGCAGCTAAACCTTTTCCAACACTCATGTCTGCTAACATAGGTAAAACACTCACTAAAAAATTAAACATATACGTTCCTCCTTATTTTTTTTCTTTTTTTGCTACTGGAGCCGGAATTTCAACCGATATTAATAACATTGTTAATGTTATAAATATTAAAGTTTGAACAAAAGCTGAAAACACATCTAAATAAGCATGTAAGAATGGTGTAATAAATACGCCAACAAAGTTAATTCCAACATAATTTAAATGTAACAATTTTGTCACAAGTAAACCAGATAATGAACCTGTAGCCCAATATACAAGTGTCATTAACATATATCCAGCCACAGCATTACCAAACATTCTTATCGATAAGGATAAAATAGGTGAAATTTTCCCAAGCAAATTAATAGGCGCCATAATGGGTAGCCATGGTGGAAGCGGATCACTAAAACCTTTTAAATAACCCCATCGATTATAATAAATTGAAGATATTTGAATCGCCAAAAAAGAAACAATCGCCAAAGTCAAGGGTATAGAAAAATACATAATTGGGGATGGCAAAGCAAATAATCCACTTATAAAAGCTAATGGAATATATAAAATTAAAAAGATATAGTAGGGCGTAAATTTTTCATAAGCTGTGCCTAAAATCGAATTAATTTGTTTCATACTTGAATCTACTAAAAAATCGGCTATAAAAGCTGCCCCTTTTGGAGGCTTTGTCGGATCGGCTTTTTTGATTTTAGCCCCTAATATAATCGCTACAATGGCAATAATGAGCATGATAAAAAGTGAAACAATAAGTTCCCCTGGCATATCATGAACAATGTATTCCCATATCTTTTTCATTTTATTTCCCCAATTGTTTAAAAATAATAACCATTTTTGGAATTAAATATGCGACAATCGTGCATACAATAATCCATTTACTTTGATTAAATAAATAAAATAATCCAATCATCGTTAAAATATAAATGATTAAATTAATACTATGAATTCTTCCTACTGTTTTTTTAAGCATAGCATCAACACTTTGATTCATTTTATAACTTAATAAAAAAAAGCAAAAAATACTGACTATTCCACCCATCAAATAAGCAAGAGCAAAACCATAATATAATTTTGTCATTAAACTAATAATTAAAAATAACAAACTTGTAAAAATTAATAAAATTCCACTTATCCCAATGATATTTCGCTGTTCTTTATCAATTGAATTCCATATCCTCTTCATTTTTGGTTCAACTCATACTCTGTAATTTTATCAATTCTTTTTTGATGACGATCTCCCATAAAAGAAGTGCTAAGCCAACTTTGAATCATTTCAACGGCTAAATCAAGTGAAACTTTATTTGCTCCAAAGGCCAACATATTTGCATTATTATGCTGTTTGGTTAAAATTGTAGTTTGTACATCGCTAACGAGGGCACAACGAATTCCTTTTACTTTATTTGCTGCTATACTAACTCCAATTCCACTTTTACAAATGACAATTCCATAATCGCACGTATGATCCGCCACTTTAGAAGCTGCTTTGATTGCAAAGTCAGGATAATCACAAGAGGCTTGACCATCAAATGTTCCACAATCAATAAATTCAAATTGGGTATTCAAACTTTCAATAATGGCTTGTTTTAATTCATAACCACCATGGTCTGAACCGATTGCTAATTTTATCATTTTGTTTTCCTCCCATATTGGTAATAATTGCTCTTTTGAAATTGGACCTTGACGAAGTATTTTTAAATCATTAGATGTTAAATCCACTACAGTAGAAGCCATTTGTCCCTCACTATCTTCTTTAATCATAGAAACGAGTTGAGGGTTAAAAGTTTTATAAACATCCTCTGCACGCAATAATGCTTTTTCATTTGAAAGATTAGCACTTGTCACTAATAAAGGTTGTTTCATTTTTTTTAAAATAGATAAAGACAATGGATGATTTGGAATTCGTATACCAATCGTATCTTGTCCTAAAGTCATAAAATAAGGCAAATTGGGTTTTGTCTTTAAAAGAATGGTTAAAGGACCTGGCATGAAATGACGAATGATTTTTTCTTGTTGAGCATTAACATAAGCAATTTTTTTTATTTCATCCAAATTTGCAACCATTACAGATAAAGGTTTTGTAATAGGACGATGTTTTAGTTCCATCAATTGATTAAAAGCTTTTTCACTATTGCTTACAATAGCGAGTCCATATACCGTTTCGGTTGGAAACCCAACAACCTTTTCGTTTTCTAAATCTTGACAAATCGTATCTATTTCTTGACAACTACACATTCTTGTTTTCATGTTTTTCACCCAACATATATATTATAATTTTATAATATATAAATTGCAAATATTTTTTTATCCTCCAATATAACTAATCCCTTCATATCCTAAATTTAAACTTGCATAAATGACATCCTCTAATTGATTTCCACAAACCATAACATGCGTCATAATACTAAGCTTATCATCTTCTAATTTATCTTTAATTTGTAAAAGTAAAGCTACAGCATCTTCTTTCGTTGCGCTTTCGATTAAAAAAACCTCAACATTTAAAGTATTACAATGAATATCATACGTATAATAATCAATCATTTCATAATGTAATTCTAATTCAATTTTTTGATTTGATACTTTGCAATATGGATTAGGAATTTCTTCTTTCACCAATTTTAATGAAACTAAAAAAAATGCAATTACCAACATACATGTAAGTTGCATAAAAATATATCCTAAACGATATAAAAAACGATAAATCTTACTCAATACCTTTTTAATCGTAATCACCTCAAAAATAGTATTTACGATTTTAAAAATTAAATACGATTTTTTGTGCTTAAGTATTCTATCATTCCTTGTTGAATAAGATTAGCTATTTTATTTTGATACGTTTCTGTCGTTAATTTATTTCTTTCTTGGGTATTACTTAAAAAACCACATTCTACAATGATTCCATTGATTTTTTTTGAATTGTTTAATATATAATAATCGCCCATTTTCGGTTTTTTGTCTTTTTTATTTAATTGATTTAAAACATTTTGCATGGAAATTGCGAATTCTTCACTTTCTTTTAAATGATTCTTAAAAAAGACTTGTGCTCCACTAACTGCTTCATTAGGATAAGAATTCAAATGAATACTCACAAACAAATCTACTTTATTCTCATGCATATATTGAATTCTTTTATTTAAATCTTGAACTTTATGATTTTTAGCATATACATCACTTAAATCATAATCGCCTGTTCGTGCAATTAATGCTTTAGCACCTAAGTCTATCAGTGATTCAAACAATTTTGTCGCTATATTCAAATTAATTTCATCTTCTAATACATCATTAAAACTCGTTCCATTATCTTTTCCTCCATGTCCTGGATCAATAAAAATTGTATATCCTGCAATTGCAGAAATCGTTTGTTCTTTAACTTTAAGCGTTTTAATATATACCATATTTCCAGCACATAAACATAAAAATAATCCAATTAATAAAATGAAAAAATGATTTCTTTTCATACCATCACCTAATGTAAGTGTATGTTTGTTTTTATCATTATATTTATAAAAAAAGACTACTAACTAAATTAGTTAGTAGCCTAAAAGACAAAAATAAATCTTTTTGTTTCTCAAGACTAACGTTTTGAAAATTTTAAAGTGCGATAAAATTAATATTTTTTGATCATTTTATTGTATTAAAATATATTGCTCTTTATATATCAAAACAAGTATCAGTATTATTTGTAGAATCAATTTATCGTTAAAAGTTTCTTACTTATTATTTTGTCGTCTCATATTGAAACAATTGCACAATTATTATAAAATACTATTAGTAATAATTAATATGAGTGTTATTATTAACACTTTAAATTTTAGGTTTTGAAATAAAGATTTTTTGTATTATCCATATTTTATATTTGCCCACAATTTTTAAGCATAGCAATACAAAATACTGCGATTTATATCTCCTCAACCCCCTTAAAACTGGTAGCAAATTGGGTCCAAAATTACAAGAAAAAGAAGATGAATTTACTAAAGAATACAAAAAAATATTTATAAGAATACAAACAAAAAACGTGGACTTCCTAAAAAAATATAATATAAAAATGAATTGCTTCCATTTTTGAAAAAACTAAAATTAAAGAAAAAATGAAACAAATAATACGAGTGATATTGAATGGAGATTTTGAATGAAAAAATATATCAAAACAACTAATAAAAATAGCATGCAAAATACAATGAGGGAGGGATAATGCATGTCATATAAAACAATAGATGGATTAATGCGCCATTTACGTAATAACAATATATCAATATCAGGAAGTAAAGAAAAAAGACAGCTCATGAACACTGGTTATTTTCATGGTTATAAAGGATATCGTTCCTTTAATAACTCCAATAAGAAATTACCATTTAAATCGTATTCCGAAGTAAATGCAACTATTCAATATGATTCGAAGTTGAAATCATTATTGTATAGTAAGATTATGTTTATTGAAACTGCCGTAAAAAATGTTGCTCTTGAAAGTATTTTAATAAATTCAAAATCCGAAAATATTCAAAATATGTACAAAAATGTTATTAGCGGATATAATAATGCACCTTTAGAAAGTACAAAAGAAGAAAAAAAGCATTATCAGCAAGCAAAACTTAATCTTCAAAATTCTATTCAAAATAGTTTATCAAAAGCATATAGAAATGAAAACCCAAAAATAACTCATTATTATGATAATGTTGAGCATACTGATATTCCCATTTGGGCCCTGTTCGAAATAATGACCTTGGGTGATTTTGGTTACCTTCTATCTTGTCTAACTTTTGATGTGAGAAATGACTTTTCTAAGCGTCTAGGTCTAGATGATATATCAGTTGATAGTAACCGACAACTAATCTATAAATACATTTATACACTCAAAGATTTAAGAAATGCGGTTGCACACAATTCTGTCGTTTTTGATACTCGCTTTAAAAATATCAATCCAACTAAATCAATGAAACTTTATTTAAAAAACAAAATTGGAGTACCTTATATTAATTTTAAAACCATTGGGGATTATATTATTTTGATTTGTCATTATCTTAAACTTTTAAGAGTGTCAAAAAATGAAATAAAATTATTTATACGAGAATTTGAAAAAATAACAATAGATTACCAAAATTCTGTTAATTTCAATGTATCTTCAATTGTTATTCATCCAGATACATTCTCTAGAATGGAAATTTTAAAAAAATATA
>CAJJXN010000074.1 GCA_905197115.1 uncultured Bacillota bacterium
TTTAACGCCCGCCTCATCGTATTGAGGGTTTCTTCCCATTGTATTGAGGGGCTTCCTCATCGCATTGAAGGGGTCTTCCCGTCGCATTGAAGGGGTCTTCCCATCGCATTGAGAATAACCTGAGAGTTCAAGAGCCTTTCATCTCAACCAAGCCTTTCACGGAAATCTTCACCGGACGGTGACTGGAATACGTGCAGATCAAACTCTGAAATAATAGCCAGCAGATGGTCGAAAACGTCGGACTGCAAGTCCTCGTATGGTATCCAGGATGTGGTTGCAGAAAAGAAATACAGTTCCAACGGTATACCGTGGTCGGTAGGTTGAAGCTGACGCACCATACAGGTCATATCATGATTTACACCCGGATGGCTCTTCAAGTAGCAATTCAGGTAAGCACGGAAGACACCGAGATTCGTCTGGCGACGCCCGTTCACAAGGATGGAGTTATCGATATGATGTTCTTCATTATATTGCATTTGAATGGCTCTTCTTCTTGCTGTTTCCTTCAAAGCTTTGTCCATAGAATCTGTTATTTTATCAGCATACATGATAACTTCCCCATGCGCATTGCGCGCTGCTCTACCAATAATTTGAATTAAAGAACGTTCACCTCTTAAAAAGCCTTCTTTATCTGCATCTAATATTGCAATTAAAGAAACTTCCGGTAAATCCAAACCTTCTCTTAATAAATTAATACCGACTAATACATCATATTTACCTTTTCTTAATTCATATAAAATTTGTGTTCTTTCAAGCGTTTTAATTTCGCTATGCATATAAACGACTTTTAATCCATAATTTTTAAGATATTTCGTTAATTCTTCTGCCATGCGAATCGTTAAAGTTGTAATTAAAGTTCGTTCATTACGTTGAATTCTTTCTTTTATTTTCACCATTAGATCATCAATTTGACCTAAAGTAGGTAAAACTTGCACGAGAGGATCTAATAATCCTGTAGGGCGAATAATTTGTTGAACAAAGTGATGCTCAACTTTATCTAATTCATAATCACCCGGCGTAGCAGAAACAAAAATTGCTTGCTTAATCTTACTTTCGAATTCTTCAAAACGTAAGGGTCGATTATCTAATGCACTTGGCAAACGAAAACCATAATTCACAAGGGTCTCTTTTCTTGAACGATCTCCTAAATACATTCCTCGAATTTGCGGTAAAGATACATGTGACTCATCTACAACTAATAAAAAATCATCCCCAAAATAATCAAATAAAGAATAAGGTTGTTCATTTTCTTGTCTACCATCAATATGCCTAGAATAATTTTCGATTCCTGAACAAATTCCAAATTCCATCAAATATTCAATATCGTGTAAAGTTCTTTGTTTTAATCTTTCGTATTCTAAAACTTTACCTTCATTTTCAAATTGTTTTAAACGAATATTTAATTCTTCTTTTATTTTTTCACAAGCTTTTTGTATTTTTTTTCGTTGACTAATATGTTCATACGCAGGAAATAACGAAAAAAAAGGAATTTTCTTTTTTGTTTTTTTCGTAAGTGGATCGACTAGAGAAATTTGTTCAATTACATCGTCAAAAAATTCTACGCGAACAATTTCTTCATCATTATTAATCGGAGCTAGTTCTAAAACATCTCCTTTAAAAGAAAAAGTGCCTCGCGATTGCTCCATATCATTGCGCGTATATTGTGCCTCAACTAAACTTTCGATTAATTTTTTACGATCATATCTTTCATTTAAGCGAAAATCTAAGATTAAATCTTTATAATCTTCAGGATTTGATAAAGAATAAATCGCAGCAACGGATGCCACCACAATCGTATCTTTACGAGATAATACCGAACTAACCGCGGAGCTTCTCATCAATTCAATTTCCATATTTGTGGTAGCTGTTTTATCAATATAAGTATCAGTTTGTGGTAAATATGCTTCGGGCTGATAAAAATCAAAGTTAGATACAAAATATTCCACACGGTTATGAGGGAAAAGTTCTTTAAATTCGGCATAAAGTTGGCCTGCTAAAGTTTTATTATGTACTAAAACTAAAGTAGGTTTGTTTACTTTTTCAATTACATTTCCAATCGTAAAAGTTTTACCTGTACCTGTCGCACCAAGTAAAACCTGAAATTTTTTGTTTTCTAATATTCCTTTGGTTAATTCTTCAATGGCTTGAGGTTGATCTCCTGTTGGTTGAAAACGAGAGATAAGTTCAAATTTTTCCATTTAATGAGCCTCCAAGATTTGTTTTGTTCGATTTAGATATTGATTATCGAATTGAGTGATTTCAAGAGCATACTGACTTGCTAAAATACGCAAAAATAATTCATCAATTTTTCCATTCGTTTCTAATTGATTTTGTTGTTGAATTTGAACGACTAAATTTTGGGTATTTATATCAAAGTATCCATCTTCTCGTAAATTTTGTTGATAAAGATGATTTAATAAAATTTGAATTTGCTTTAAGTTGTTCACATCAACTTGATCAAATTCTAAATTGATTTTAGAATCTAACCATGTTTTAGATAGCAAAGAATACGTTTCGTTTTCAACTATTTTATCTTCATTTGTTGTAGGTTGAAATCCTACTTTTTGAATCCATTGATTGTCAGGCGTGAACCATTTTGCAAATGTATATTGAAAATCATATTGAGGAGTTAAATTGATTGTCCGTTGTGCAATCCCTTTCCCATAAGTATTATTTCCTATGATTACTAAGTTATCAAAATAATAATCTAACCATCCAATTAACATTTCAGAAGCAGAAGCCGTATTTTCATTCATATAAATAAAAATTTGATCAAATGTATATTTTTGTTTTGTTTTTGTTTTGTAATAAGTCTTTGATTTATCTTTAATTTCTAAACTTGATATTAATTTTTTAGCAGGCAAAAGCAAATCACATATTTGAACTAAAGAGTCTAAAGCTCCACCACCATTATTGATTAAATCTAAAATCAGATATTTTTTTTCTTGATTTTGATTAAAAATAAAATCTAATTCATCGACTGTATTTTTCCCAGTAATATTACTTACAAAACCATCCAATTTTACATATAATGTATCTTTTAAATCACAAGGATACGTGTAGGCGGTTGGGTAATAAAAGCGTTCAAAAGTAACTTCTATTTCTAAAAATTCATTTAAGTTATATGGGTATCGACTCACTAATAAAGTAATAGAATCATTTATTTCTCCATTTAAATACTTAGAATAATCTTCAAAAATTCGTGTATTATCTTTTAATTGCACACCACAAATTAAATCATACATTTGAAGTCCAGCTTTATAGGCTGGTGAATTGGGATATACTGTTTTTACTAATTGATAGTTAGAATTAAAACAATTTCGAATTTTTACTCCCATTTTTCCTGTATTGTCAACAACTGCTGGTTGTCTTTTAATCAAATAAGTATATGGATCTAACATTTTTTCATGATCTAATTGCGCAACACTAGAAATAAATTGAGCAATAGGTGCATCTTCATAGGAATCATAATAAACTTCAGAGTACCATTCTTTTTCTAAAATTTTGAGTACTTTTGTAACATGAGCATATTCATTCTTAGGTGTTCCTATTTTTAACCCCAACATAAAACCAACAAAAGTAGCCAACAAACAAAAGATTAAGATATAGATTGTTTTTGTTGTGTGCTTTTGCTTTTTGAGTTCATTTTGAAGCGTTTCATTATCCATTTTTATCACCACTTTTTAAAATTTCTGCTTGTTTTTTTATTTTAATAAACATATGGTTAATACCCGATTTGGTAATTGATTTATTGGTTGCCTCATTAAATTTAGCAGCTAAAGATTTCAAAGAATCTTCTGGAAATTCTTTTCTTAATTGACAAAGTATGTAAAGTTCTTCTCCTAACGATTTTAATGAAATATATTGTTCAATCGTTTGAATATCTTCTAATTGTGATTTTGCGGCTAAATTTGTGCGAACATAATTCGCAATATCACAATTCATTACACGATTATTATTGTTATAAAAGTCTCTTTGAATGCGTAAATCTTCATAAATTAGATATGTATTTGTAGCGCCAATATTACAAATAAAGTCTGCTACTTTTAAACCTTTTTTAACATAAACCACATACTGTGAACGACGCTTAATAATTTTCGCTTGAATATCAATTTTAGCCAACAATTTTACAATATCTTCTGCATATCCTTCATTCAAAACACTGAATTCTAAATGATAATTGGCTACCGAAGGATCATTTACACTTCCACATCCCATAAAAACGCCAGCTAAATAAGAACGAACACGATTTTCATCTTTTAAAAGTTCTTTTACGTTTATATCTTCCAATAAATTTAAATCAGCCATCACTTGTTGTGCATTTTCATTAATTATAACTGAGTAGATTGTTTTCTTTTGTAATTTCATTGTTTTAGAAATCGTTGTTTTAGGATGAAATTGGTAAGTTTGTACAATATAGCGATAAACTTTTTGCGTAATTTTGGAATTTTCACTTTTAAATGTTAATAATAATCGATTAGAGGAAATCGTTATATTCCCTGCACATTTAAAAAGAGCAGCGATTTCATCTTTTTCATATTCTGAATGAATTAAAGCCAATTCATCCTTTACTTGAGAAGAAAAAGACATGCCCATCACGCTCCTTTACATTTTTAATTTTTCTACAATATGTTGTCCTGCAATCGCCCCATCATTACAAGCGGTAACCACTTGTCGAAGTTGCTTTGCAATTACATCTCCTGCAGCATAGATTCCTTCTATTTGTGTTTCCATATTTTGATTTACAAGAATATATCCTTTTTCATCTGTAATATTTAAATCTTTCACAAAATCTGTAGCAGGATTACTTCCGATAAATGGGAAAATACCATCTACATTTAAATAAAGACTATCTTTATTTTCCTCATTTATAATTGTTATTCCATTTAGTTTCTTTTCACCATGAAGAGTTTTAACTACATAAGGTGTTTTACATAATATATTCGGTGTTTTAATCATTTTATTGATGAGCAGCTCACTTGCACGAAATGTGTTTTTACGATGAACCAAAATAACTTCATGAGCATAATTAGACAAATAAATTGCTTCTTTTAAAGCACTATCCCCACCGCCAATTACAGCAATCGTTTTCCCTTGGTAAAGTTTTGCATCACACACTGCGCAATAAGAAATTCCATTTCCATAAAAGATATCTTCTTTATCTAAACCTAATTTTTTATTTTGCGTGCCTGTTGCAATGATAATTGCTCTGGCTTTGTATTTTGAATCATCAGTTATGACCACTTTACAATTTTTTTTATTTTCAATTTTTAAAACATTTCCATATTTATAAGTTGCATTCAAAGATAACACTTGTTCAAACATATTATAAGCAAGGGTTGCTCCTTCAACATGAATCATTCCTGGCCAATTTGAAATATCACTCGTCTTTACAACTTTCCCACCTGGAGTATCGCTTTCTAAAACTAAAGTATTTAAATTACCACGAGTTGTATAAATAGCAGCACTTAAACCGGCAGGGCCTGCGCCAATAATAATGACATCATATGTTTCCATGCTTTCACCTTGCTTTCATTTATTTACAATTTTTTTCTAACTTTCTTTTTTCTAAAATTTCTTGTTTCTTTTGTTGAATTAATTCTTGATGACGCTTTGCTTTTTCTTCTTGTAAAATAAGCGTTTGTTTATTTATGTATAAATTATCAAATGTTTTGTCTTTAAAGTAAATTCTTCCAAAAATCATGATAGTTAAACCAATCGCTATAAATAAAACCGACGTGGCTACACTGAATTTAATTCCAAATAAAGTCATAATAAATTCTTCTTCTCTAAATGGTTCCATAATTCCTCTTACAATTCCATACCACAATAAATAGCATGCACATAAATCTCCAGGTTTACGATATTTTTTCCAAAAATTACGTAAAATAATAGCAATTAAAATAAAACCGATAAAATTTAAAACCGATTCATATAAAAATAGCGGATGATTTACTTCTCCAATGGAACAAGCAGAATCCGAAGCATTTTCTAAAATAAAATTAGGGATAAACCATAGTTTACTTTGAGCAATACATCTTCCATAGACTTCTTGATTCATAAAGTTACCCCATCTACCAACAAACTGTCCAATCAATACACTTGGAACAATTGTGTCTAAATGGTATGTAAATGGCACTTCTTTATATCTTTTACGAAAATAAATTAATCCAAAAATAATTCCTGCTATAACTCCACCATGAATAGCTAATCCACCCGTTACTGGATTAATAATATATAATAAATCTTTTCCAACAAATTCATCTAAATCACCTAAAACATACCATAAACGAGCACCTATAATAGCAATTGGAATGACTAAAACAAAAAATGAATCATACATAGCTGGGTTTTTTCCATCTTTTTTTAACAAATGGCGTGTCCATAAAAAAGATAAAATTGCCCCTGTTAAAATAAAAATTGCATACCATTTAATATCTAGACTTCCAATACGAATCGCTGTACTTCGATCAGGACGAAAATTGATTCCAGCAAGAAACATAAAAACACCTCATTTCATATACATAATCTTACCACATTTAATGTTTTTAATAAACATTAAAAAAATAAAAGATTGCTCTTTTATTTTTTTAGTACTTCTTTAAGATAATATCCTGTATAACTCTTTTGACAATTAGCAATTTCTTCCGGCGTTCCTACTGCAACAATTTGTCCGCCTTTATCGCCACCCTCTGGTCCTAAATCAATAATATAATCTGCCACTTTAATAATATCCAAATTATGTTCAATTAAAAGAATACTATCTTTATTATTGACAATGCGATTCAGCACTTGAATTAAACGATTTACATCATCCATATGTAATCCTGTAGTTGGTTCGTCTAAAATAAATAACGTTTTTCCCGTCGCTTTCTTTTGTAACTCATAGGCCAATTTAATTCTTTGAGCTTCCCCACCTGATAAAGTAAGCGCATTTTGTCCTAATTTAATATAATTCAATCCTACATCCATCAATACTTGTAAACGATTGCGAATTGCAGGGATATTTTCAAAGAAAGTTAAAGCCGTTTCTACATCCATATCTAAAACATCAAAAATATTTTTATCTTTATATTTGATTTTTAAAGTT
>CAJJXN010000075.1 GCA_905197115.1 uncultured Bacillota bacterium
TGTCACTTCACCTATGGATGCAATAGACTTTTCTACAGACTTTACCACTTTGCTTTTTCCGCAGGCGCACAGCGACAAAAGCATAACTGCACATAGCACCAATGCAATAATCTTTTTCATTTCAAATAATCTCCCCCGAATTACAAATTCAGTAATTGTTTTTTCTTTGCCTCAAATTCATCCTGCGAGATAGCGCCGGTATCAAGCAATTCTTTATATTTCTTTAATTCTTCTTTAGTATAAAAAGAGTGTGTTCCATATTCAGTAATTCCAAAATGTTCAATATATGCAATGTTATTTCCTTGTTTAATTACAAAATCTGGGGTATAAGGCTTTTTGGCTTTTAATATATGATACGGATAAATTGGCTCATATTCATAATCTATACCATTTAAATATAAAAAATTAGCGATTTGAACTTCTTGCGCAGAACGAACTGTCTCATTTCTAATTGTTTGAAGTCTTCGAGTTTTTTTATCAATAATTACTTTACTATAATCTCCAATATTACTTTTTAAAGTTGAATAATCTTTTGACGCTATGATACTAAAAAAAGCATTAATATCATTTCCTTCATAAGGCAAATCAAAATAATTTCCAAAAAAATCAATTAATTTACTCACCATTTCCGGCTGAGTAAGAATATTATTTTTTAAATAATCGTTAACTACATAAAAAAGTCTACTATCCGATACAATTTTTTTCTTTTCATTTTCTTGTTTGCGTAAAATTGCATAACCAGAACTATGAAAGGTTGTAATCGGACAATCAATTTTTAATGCTTCGTTGATTTTTTCTTTTAACTCTCCTACCGCTTTGTTTGTAAAAGAAATTACTAAAATTTCTTTGGGATTAATCTTTTTCTTTTCTACTAAATATTTTACTTTAGCTGCAACAGTTGTCGTTTTACCCGTTCCTGCACCAGCAATAACTAATGAATAATCTTCGTCTGATAATATTACTTTTCTCTGTTCATTATCTAATAATATATTTGGGTCTACTTTTTTTAATATATTATCTAAATATTCTTTGTCTTGAGTTAAATGAAAATGAATATACTCATCATTATGTTCTTTAATAATAGTGGGAGAAGCTTTTACATTTTTAAAAGAAGCATAGTGATCAATAAATTTTAAAATTTCTTTTTTATCTAATTTATTTTTTTTACAATATGTGAATAATAAATCAGATTTATTAGTGTTATAAAAAAAATCATAAGCTTGCTTATATTTATCTATTAAATAATAATACTCACTTTTAGCAATAAATTTATCTTGGGCTAAAAGATTAGTTACTATCTGATTAAAAGATAAAACATCATTATACTCACTAATATTTATATTACTCTTTTTTTTCTTAAATAACAGAATTCCCACTTTCATTCTCACCCAATCTTCTATATAAAAAATTATATCATATTTGGATAAAAATGGCAAAAAAGGGAGTATTTTTAAAATTAATACTTTAAAAACAGAAATTTATTTTCAATCAAACACGAAAAAACATCGATTTCCTCCGATAATATAAAATAATTGCATTAATTGGAGGAATAAAGTAATTATGCTATTGTATTACAAGTTGCATACTCCTAGTTTTTTTCTTGACTAGTACATAGTCATATACTAAATCCATATCCACTATTTCTATTGCTCAACATTATCGAAATTAATCTACATAATTATTTCAATATTAAAATATTTCTCTTGAAAATTACAAATTTCTTTGATTTCATCTTTCGTATAAAGAGTAGAACTATTTGATATAATTAATTTATCTTCATTATCGTTTAGCCTATGTATTACAGCAATAACTGTACCTATAAAGCTATTAAGTGGTTTGTTTTCCCCTAAAATATACGCATCGACATACTCTCCATCAAGAGACTTGAAATATTTTACATATCCATAATTTATAGGATATATTACATCATTATGCTTACTTCCAATTTGTCTATCGACAATCACTTCAACTTGTTTATTTAATAATTCTTTTGCTTTATCTAGATATCTTAGCCGCTTTAATAGTTTAGTCCCTTCATACATATAATCCACTTTATTATAGCCAATTAATTCCATCATACGATCTGCAGCATATATGATGTCAAATGTATGAAATGTATTATAATACTTTACTATATCATTGGCTTTAAATAATTTATAAACTTCTTTGCTACTAAGTTCATACAATATAGCTATAGCTCTATAAATATAACCAATCCAATGCATTTCATTTTCTGTGAATTTTTTTGTCCCATAAGTTGACTTGCCATATTCTTCGTTCAATGCATTTATAACATCATAAGCATCCATAGTCATATTTAAATAATTTTGATTATCAAAGGATTTTACTATTCTTGACATCATAAATCTTCTAATAAAAATTGCAGAACTATATTTGCAACTATTAACCGATATTTCAAAAAGATTTGCTTGTAATTGGCAAAGTTTTACTTCATTTTCATTTAATTCTTTCATTTTAACAATTCATCAATATATTGACCCTTTCCTCTATACTCTATTCTTGCAAGTTTGACTTTAGAATTTCCAAGTAAACTTAAATCCAATTTTCTTTTTAAGTATTCCTCTTTTTCCAATTTTGATACATAGCATTCTTTGACTAAGAAAAGGTTATTTAGTGCTTTTTCTGATTTTAATACAAATTGGCTACCTAAGTTGGTTGCAGCTAAAGCAAGTTCACATTGTAAATCTGTAATTTCTCCATTTACAAACTCCGAAATTAAATCAAACATTCTATTATCAGCAATTGGTACAATTATTACATCTGTATTTTTAATATTATTTAAAATATTTTGAATGATAGAATGATTTTTATATTCATTAATCCATCCTCTATAATATGCAATAGCAAGCATCCATTCCTTATTTACATGAAACTGATAGGTTTTTAGATTATTGATGTTTAATTGAAATGCATAAACTATATTTTTGTCGCTATTAGAAATATAAGTTGTTGCTTGTTCAAAAGTTTCTCCTAAATAAAATCCAACTCCAAAATCATTGTTTATTCTTGAATGATTTAAATCAATAGGAAAAGAAATGCTTTTTTTAGGACCATGAAACAATAACTTACTATTTGATGAATTATATTCTTGACTTAAAATTTCTTCGTACATTTTATTAATGAATATTTTTTTATTATATGCAAAATTATATAATTTTTCTAAATTATAGCCCTCAATTTCAGTTTTCCCGTTTTCCCATCTATTTACAGCTTCATAAGTTACATTCAATTCATTTGCTAGTTCTGTTTGAGTTAATTTCAATAGTTCTCTAATGACCTTGATTTCATTTCCAACCTTCATGTTATTCTCCTTATTTACAACTATATTATATCAAAAGTCATAAACAAGTTCAAGAAAGAGCTTAATATTTTACCTTAAAACATCTTATAATCATTAAAAAAAAGGTTGAAACAACGATTTTTCATTGTATCAAACCTATATGGTGCTCCCGACAGGATTTGAACCTGCGACCTATGGCTTCGGAAACCATTACTCTCATCCAACTGAGCTACGGAAGCAAATAATTTATTAACAAAAAACATTTTATCCAAGTGAGCTACAGGGACATAAAATTATTATAACAAATTATTTTAATTTTGTCCCACAATATGGACATACTTTGTCTTTTGAAGATAAATTTGCTCCGCAATTATTACACTTAATAAAAGCAATAGTAGTATTTTCTACTTTATTTTCATTTTCCATCTTTTCTTTATAAAAAACACTCATTACTGCGTCTCCATAAAGTGCGAATCCTTGTAATTCAGGTGATGTGAGTCCCATAATAATAATGGAACGAATAGAATTATAAGAAAGTGAATATTTTTCAGCTAATTCTTTAAATTCACAATGCCCTTGAACACGAATATCATTATAAATTTTTTCAAGCAAACGAAGACGAATAATTCTCACAATGTTTTTAACTATTACATAAATTAAAAGTAATAAAAATATGCTAAATGCTACAACATCTCCACTTGTTTCAACATCCACTATAGTAGTTAAAATTATAATTAAAAAAGCAGCCCAAATAATCATGCTTTTTATACTATTACTTTTTCTTTTTGCAATATTTGGAGTAATTAATTTTTTAACATAATTGGCTGTATATTCAAATTTCTTCATCCAAATCATTTCCCCTCTTTATAATCTATATTTATTTACCTCATTTTATCTCATTTTTGTTCCACAATAAGGACATTCTTTTTCTTTTGATGATAAACTAGCTCCACAATTTAAACATTTGATAAATGAAATTGGTGTATTATCATCTTTTTCATTAAAATGTAACGATTTTTTTGCTACCCAATTATTCACAATTTCATATTCGCTTAACAAATTATTTGAAATAGCAAACATAGTCAAAGACATGACATTATTATAAGGAATCCCATATAAAACACATAATTCATTAATATTTCTTTTATCACTTCTTTTAATATCATTAATTATTCTCAAAATGATACTTGTCTTTCTATATGATTGCAAATAAACAATTCCAAATGCAAATAAAACAAAACTTACAAAACTATTACTTCCCATATAAAAAACAAACATCATTGAAAACATACTAAAAAATATATAAATCCAAGTTAAAATTGCAATTGTAAAAAACACAATACTCAATACTAAATACGTTTTCTTTTTCTTTTCAATATTGCATTTTGTCACTTTTTCAATAAAATCAATTGAAATTTCTTTTGTATTCCATGTATTCATACTATCAATTCCCCTTTATAGTATTATACTATAATTTTTTTAAATGTACAAAAAAATGAAACAATGATATAATCTTTATGGGTGATAACATGAAATTAAAAATGGTTGGCTTATCTTTAGCTGTCTGTGCTTTAAGCATTTGTGGTTGTAAAAGTTCAGATAAAAAAGAATCTCAAGAATCCTTCAGTATTGATTTAAGTGAAAAAAGTCCTTTTGATATGCTTTCTTTAAACCGAATTAATATTGAAGTAGGAGAAACATATGATCTAAGACAATTACTAAAAAATTCAAATTTGACTTTAACCGATTTTTCTTTTACTTTTTCAAATGCTAACGTTACTTTGGATACAGAATATGCATACACATTAAAAGGAATGAAAAAAGGGGTAACAGATTTGTATCTCTTTAACAATAATCTTTACCAAAAAATTGCCATTCATGTTTTAGAAAAAGGTGAATTAAGCGCTTATTATTCATTTGATTATGCAAGATTATCGAATAAAAATGTTACTATTTTTGGTGATAGTGTGACTGTAGGTGCTGGTATTGGAACTAATAAACGTTATTGGGAAATCCTAAACAAAGAATTAAACTTTGCAAATGTTAATAGTTTTGCTGTCGGTGGCACTACAATGACTTATCAATATACAGGCAGTAATATTTCAAAAGAATATGACATGGGTTTTGGTAAAAACTTTAATGGTGTTGCTTTTATTACAAATACAAGAACTGATTATAAACAAACAGATAGTGCTCAAATTAAAGAAGAACGTGAAATGAATAAGAAAAGACAAGAAAGCATCAAAAATGCCGATTATGTCATTATTTTCTATGGTCATAACGATTTATATTTCCAACCACCAATTGGCAAAACCGAAGAACTTCCATCTAAAATAGAAGATTGTAAAACATTCAAAGCTTCTTATGCTTATGCTTTAACCCATATTAAAAAAGTAAATCCAGATGCACGTATTTTACTTTTAGCTCCGTCTTATAGTAAATATAAACCTGGAGATGGATATGATATTGGTGTAACTTATGAAGATTATCGCAAAGCGATTGGCGATATGGCTGAATATTATCATGTTCGTTTCTTAGATTTATGGGAACCAACGCTTGCAGCACATAATCAAAAAAATACCTTACAAGATGTGGTTCATCCAAATGAATGGGGACATCAAGCCATTGCAGATGCCATTAAAAATATGGAATAATTAAAAAAGTGTCGAGTTATTCGACACTTTTTCTTTATACATTAAACTTGAAGAAAACGATATCTCCATCTTTCATCAAATATTCTTTACCTTCTAAACGATATTTTCCATTATCTTTAACAGCTTGTTCTGTTTTATATGTTAATAAATCATTATAACTATAAACTTCTGCTTTGATAAACCCTCTTTCAAAATCAGTATGAATAATTCCTGCACATTGAGGAGCTTTCATTCCTTTTTTAAAAGTCCAAGCACGACATTCGTCCTTTCCAGAAGTATAAAAAGTTTCAAGACCTAATAATTCATAGGTGGCTTTAATTAAACGATCTAATCCAGATTCTTTTAAATTTAATTCCTCCATAAATAAAGCTTGCTCTTCTTTACTTAAAGAAGCTAAATCTTCTTCTACCTTCGCACAAATTGGAATAATACTCGCTTTTTCTAATTCTGCTTGCTTTTTTAAGTTTTGATATTCTATATTGGCATCAAAGTTTTCTAGATCACTCTCTCCCATATTCGCAACATAAATCATTGGTTTACTCGTTAATAAATGAAAAGATTTGACAAGCAATGCTTGTTCTTTGCTCATCTCTACACTACGAACAGGTTGGTTATTTATTAAAGCATCTCTTAACACTTTTAATATTTCATATTCAGCAATGACATCTTTATCTTTACTAGTTTGCGCTTTTTTTTCAATTTTGCTTATTCGAGTTTCTATGGTATCTAAATCTGCAAAAATAAGCTCTAAATTAATCGTTTCTGCATCACGAAGAGCGTTTACACTTCCATCAACATGTAAAATATCTTCATTTGAAAAACAACGCACTACATGACAAATCGCATCCGTTTCACGAATATTGGCTAAAAATTGATTGCCTAATCCTTCTCCTTTGGAAGCTCCTTTTACTAAACCTGCAATATCTGTAAATTCATAAGTAGTAGGAATAGTTCTCTCAGGAACATACA
>CAJJXN010000076.1 GCA_905197115.1 uncultured Bacillota bacterium
GATAAACGCTAGATAAACCACTATAAGAAGTATAATAAGTATGTGTTTTTATCATCAAATCATACAATGATGAACGAAGTTGATTTCCCATTAATTTTTTGGCAATATCTTGGTAATAACCTTCATAATATTTTTCTTCTTCAACAATATCACTTGAAGTCGAATTTGATTCTTCGCCAATACTAGAAGAAATAAAAAGATTGCTACTATTATTATTTTCGATTTTTTTATCACAACTTGATAATAAACAACTTGCCATTAAACATGACAACAATAAAAAAGAATTCTTTTTATTCATTTTCAACCATCTCATTTCCATCATTATTGTAATAAATATTATTTTGTAAGTCTATATCAAAATTTATATTTATATATAAAATTATTAAAAAATTCATTTCTATTTCTCAAAAGAAATTGTATAATATAGAAGAAGAAAGCGGGTGTAATAATGAAAATATTAGTGGCAGGTGGAGCGGGCTATATTGGCACTCATACTTGTGTAGAATTAATCTTGGCAAATCATCAAATTGTAATTGTAGATAATCTTTGTAACTCTAAATATGAAGCTGTAAAGAGAGTAGAAGAAATTACGCACACATCTATCCCTTTTTATCAAATTGATATTTTAAATTATGAAGAATTAAAAAAAGTTTTTGAAAAAGAACATTTTGATGGAATTATTCATTTTGCTGGTCTTAAATGCGTTCCAGAATCTGTAAAAGTACCTTTAGATTATTATAAAAATAACATTGATGGAACTTTAGTTCTACTTCGTTTAATGAAGGAATTTAACGTTAAAAACATCGTATTTAGTTCAAGTGCCACAGTCTATGGAGATCCTCAAAAATTACCATTAACTGAAGATTGTCCTTTAAGTGCAACCAATCCGTATGGAAGAACCAAACTTTTTATCGAATATATTTTAAAAGATTTTTATGAAAGTGATCATCACTTTAATATCGCTATTTTAAGATATTTTAATCCGATTGGCGCTCATCCTTCTGGTTTAATTGGAGAAGATCCAAATGGAATTCCAAATAATTTAGTTCCTTACGTAACCCAAGTTGCCATTGGCAAATTACCTCATTTAAATGTTAACGGAAATGATTACCCAACCAAAGATGGTACAGGTGTACGTGATTATATTCACGTATGTGATTTAGCCAGAGGTCATGTTTTAGCTTTAGAAAAATTACAAACCAATTGTGGACTTGTAATTTATAATTTAGGTACAGGAAAAGGCTATAGTGTATTAGAAGTTGTCGACGCATTTTCTAAAGCGGTAGGTTTTGATATTCCATATCAATTTGCTAAGCGTAGAGCGGGTGATATTGCTGCTTGTTATGCAGATCCAACAAAGGCTTATAATGAACTTCATTTTGAGACTCAATTTGACATGGAAGTAATGGCTAGAGACGCTTGGAATTGGCAAAAAAACAATCCAAATGGATACGATAAATAAGCTATTTTCAATTTAAAACTAATCGAATTAAAAGATTAGTTTTTTTATTGGCTTAATGAAATAATTATTATATAATGATTGCATAAAGAAATAAGAGAGGTAAGAACTATGGGAACTTTAAAAGATTGGTGTTGGATGCATTATGAGCAATATATGATGCGTGAATACTTACAATGTAAAAAAGAGGGAAGATTAGTAGAAGATTTACGCCCTTTTTGTGAATTTGTTGAACAAAATTATGGAAAAAGAGATGTAAAAAAACTAGGAGAAGCTTTAGGTGAATTATTAACAAATGCTCCTATGGATCCAAATTTTACTTATGTTGAACCTTCTAATTATGAACAAATTCTTTTGTTAAGACCAACACAAACATTTAATGCCGTTTCTATCGAAAAAATAGATAATTTAAAAAATCATTTAGCAGGTGCTTGGATTGGTAGAATCGCTGGCTGTTTATTAGGCAAACCACTTGAAGGATGGAGAACTGATCGACTTTATCCACTTTTAAAACAAACAAATAATTATCCTATGCATCGTTATGTAACAAAAAAAGATTTTACTCCTAAAATGATTAAAGAATTATATATAGATGAAAATGCTTGTTGGGCAGATAATGTTAAGGATGCTTCTCCAGCTGATGACGATACCACTTATACGGTATTAGGTCTCAAAATGATTGAAAGTTTTGGCAGAGACTTTTCTTCAAATGATGCTTTAGAAACATGGATGCGCTTTTTACCAATTGTTACCACATGCACGGCTGAACGCTATACTTATCGAAATGCAGCAAGAGGTTTATTACCGCCAGAAACAGCAAAATATCAAAATCCTTATCGCGAATATATTGGTGCGCAAATTCGAGCTGATTTCTTTGGATATGCGAATCCTGGAAACCCAAAAGAAGCTGCCTTTATGGCATTTAAAGATGGTGCAATTTCTCATGTCGGAAATGGAATATATGGTGAAATGTGGGTAGCAGCTATGATTGCTATTGCTGCTGTATGTAATGATCCGGAAACCATTATTTGTCAAGCTTTAGAACAAATACCTCAAAATTGTCGTTTACGTGAGCACGTTTTAGATGTAGTAAACAATTATAAAAATAATATGAGTGAAGAAGATTCTCGTGCCTTTTTACATGAAAGATACAATGAAAACATTGAACTTGAATGGGGTTATGTTTTAACCAATGCTGCAGTTGTAGCTCATGGTATTTTATATGGTGAAGGCGATTTTGCAAAATCCATTTGTTTCGCTGTTCAATGTGGTTTTGACACTGATTGTAATGGAGCAACCGTTGGAAGTGTCGTTGGAATGATGGTTGGCGAATCAAAAATTGACTCTTATTGGTATGACACTTTCCACAAAAAATTATTGACTTCAGTGGATGGCTATAATTGTGTTTCTATCGATGAATTAGTTAAAAAAACAATTTCTTTATTAAAATAGTTAATTTTAGTTATAATTTTTATATCCACAAATTTTAAAAAGCTTACTTTAATTAGTAAGCTTTTATTTTAAAGTCGGATGCACAACATATCCTAAATAAAGAGGTAAATCATTGCTATCATAAATGATATAAATAAAGGGCTGATCTAATTTTACTTCTAAAACATCAACCATTGGAGCGGCAGATTTCGCAGCTCCCATTGAAAATGTTAAAGAGCGGATAGTTGTTCCATCTTCATGAAAAGAAATAGCATTTTTTTGTTTTACCCATTTTAAATAAATACTTGAATCTTCCACATTTTTGAAAGCGTGGTTTAAGCTTTGACTATTTGAATCAAAAAGCTCATTTAATCCCAATATTTTTAAAGACTCTGTAAAGTCAATTTGATAAGATAAATCTAATTTTGGAAGACTTAAATCAATGCAGTTTTCTACTTTTTTACTTTCATCTTCTAAAAAAATATTTTTATTTCCGATTAAATCAAATATATTTTCTCCCTCTAAAGATTTTGGAACTAAATATTGAATCTTAATCCCATTTGTATAATTATCATAAAAACTTACATATTGATCATAGTCATAATAATAACCATAATAAGTGTGATTCATAAAAGTAGTTTTTATTTTTTGACCATCTTGTGTATAAAAGTCATCAACAAAATTATTTTTAGAACTAAATGTGTGAAACCATTTTTGATCAAAATAAAATGTAGATAGAAAATATATCGAAGTCAAATCATCTATTTCAAAATCATTTACATCTATATAATTTGTAGTATTCATTCTTTGATCTATCCAATCAAGCATTTTTTCTATGTCATAATTATTTAAAAAATCTAATTGAAAAGCTTCTGTATAATTATTTGATAATTGATTAATAAAGTTTTGATTTACTTCATATTTATTTGTCAAAAAAACTGAATTATACATTTGTAAAGTTCCATTTTCATTAGCAAAAAAATCATTTTGAAACATTTTTCTTATATTTTCTTGTCTAGTTTGATAGTTTATCTCAAATAAAGTATCAAACACATTTAATATTTCTTGTTGATTCGTTGCTAAACTAATATTATTTAAATTTTGATATAAACTTAAGGGTGCAAATGAATAATTTTCATTAATATTTTTCGATACTTGGTAGATTTTATTGACAAAATTTAATAAAGATATCTTAAAATCTTCATCTACTTTTTGTGGTTCATAGTGATTTGGATAAATAATCGTATTTAACTTTTGAAAAGTTTCTGATTCCATCATTTTTAAATCATTTAAAGCAAATTTTCTTTTTACTTCCTTTACACTTGTTTTAGATTGAATAGATGATAAAAAAGGGATAGAAAAAAAACATAAAAAACCCCATCCGATAGTAGCAAGAATTACCTTTCTTAAAGGAAATCTTTTCATTTTTTTAGATTCTATCGGTAATTTTGTGACATCAAATGATAAATCAACTTCTAATTTTGAAGTTAAATCCTGCTTTAACTTCTTTTTTAATTTATTCATAAAATGACTCTCCTTTGTAATGTTTTTTTATTTTATCAAGTGTTCTTTTAAATTTTGAAGATATTGAATTGACCGTTACATTTTTTTCTTTTGCAATTTCTTTAAATGTAAAATCATACAAATAATGATAAATAAGTAATTCTAGTTCTTCTTCATTTAAAAAGTTTTTAAACTTTTGAAGATAACTCTTAAAATCATTTGTAGAAGTCGATTGAATATCGATTGTTTCAGCTAAAATTGTTTCTTTTTGTTGTTTATCTATGTAATTTAAAGATAAATTTTTAGCGATATAAACTAAATAGTATTTTAGATTTTTATTTTCATTTAAGCGATCTTTATTTAGATAAAATTGCATAAAGGTTTCATTCGTAATATCTTCTGCCACTACATTATTTTTAACAATTTTTAAAGAAACATAAAAAATTAAATAAACATACTCTTGATAAATCATGTTGAAAGCATCTTCCATTACTTTTCTAGAGGAAGATTTTAAAGCATATAATGTTTTATTGTTTATTTTTTTCATAACATTTATACTTCACCTTTCATTAAATAATACAAAGAAATGATAACTTTTCGTCGGTTAAGTATGTGGATATTGTTTTTTGCTGATATTTTCATATGGAACAACTGTATGTGGAGGAAGGGTATACGCTAATTTTGTTATTTCTTCTTTTAAATATTCACAAATTCTTTTCTTTTCCATATTAAAATCATTATCGGGATTAAATTCAATGGGCGTACCTATGATAACCTTTTTGCATTTTGGAGCTACATAACTCGGATAAAAATAAACTGTTTTTTTCGTTTTTGCATGATATAATTGGGCAACACTAACAAAATTTTGTAAAAATTCATTAACAATATTATTAAAAGGAACATGTTCTTCTGGCATAATAATAATATCATTACCTTCTGTCATTGCTTTTATAGATTGCTTTGCAGTCGTGTAATAGCGAGTATCCTTATATACAGGAATTGTGTCTGTATATTTAAAAATATATTGAGATAAAGGGGCTAACGTTTTAGAAAGTCCTTTGTAAAACCATCTACTTTTCTTTTTATTTGGCCAAAAATCTTTCATCGCATAATCAGGAAATTCTTTTTTATCAAACATTTCTCCAATACACCATATTTTCTTTTTTCTTGGATAATAAAGTTGATAAGCTAAAGGACCACCCATTTGTGCATGATTACTAATAATAATGCACCCATCTTTTTTTAATTCTTCTTTAATATCAAATGTATATTTGGTAGTAAAGCTTTTTGCAATTGATTGTAAAAAGCGAAAAAACATCGGTTTCTTTTTTTCTTTTTTCATCATATATTCCTCACATTCAAATATATAGTAGTACTTTTTTTATTTTTTTTCTATCTTTTTTTATATTTGAATTATATTCAAATATTTGAAATGTTTGAAATCAAGTGGTATAATTCAAACGTGAAAAATAAAAAGGAGTGATAAAATGAATCGCTTATCTAAAAAAGAAAAATTTTGCTATGGGTTAGGAGATATGTCTTGTAATATCATCTTTGCTGCTATTAGCTTTTATTTACTTTATTACATGATTAGTGTTGCCGGATTAAAGCCTTATTTAGCGAGTTTGGTATTTATTATTTCTAAATTTTGGGATGCTATCACCGATTATTTTATGGGGGTCATTAGTGATAAAACAAATTCCAAATTTGGAAAAAGAAAAGTTTATATGCTATTTGGTTCCATTCCTTATGGATTAATTTTTATTTTACTTTGGATTTCCCCGTTTAATGATGCCACTTCACAATTTGTACGGTTCCTTTATTATACAAGTGTGTATATGCTATTTAATACAATTTGGACGATTGTATATGTCCCTTATAATGCCTTAACTGCTAATATGACACAGGACTATGATGAAAGAACTTCTTTAAATGGAATTCGAATTATTTTAGCAAATATCGGAATGTTATTTGGCGCAGCTTTATTTTCTTTATTATCTGAAGGAGAAGGAAGCATTTTAGCTCAAGCCTTTCATAGTGTAAAAACAGGGTACTTAGTAGGTGCGATTATTTTTGGATGTTTAGCGGCAATTATTATGCTTACTTGCGCTTTCAATGTGAAAGAAAGATATGTTAGTGAAGCTACTTATTCCAAACCATTTTTTGTGACAATTAAAGAATTTTTTAAATTAAAAGAATTCAGAAGTACAATGATGTATTATCTTTTATCTATGGTTGGCTTTGATATTATCATGGCAGTATTTTTGTTTTTTGTAAATGATGCTTTAAATTTCGGATCTTTAAATGATTCAATGCTTTCTATGATTTTTATTGCAATTCCTTTAGTCGTGGCGATTGCAACTGCGA
>CAJJXN010000077.1 GCA_905197115.1 uncultured Bacillota bacterium
GTTACCATTACTGTGGTAATATTTTCGTTTTTTTGAATTTTTTATATATAATAATATAGAAAGAGATGTGATATTATGATTTCTGTACATCTATATGATAGTAGCTCTAAAAAAATAAAAGAAGTTAAAACTTTAGAAAATAAAAAAACATATTTGTATGTTTGTGGACCCACTGTTTACAATCATGCGCATATTGGAAATGCCCGCCCAGTTGCTGTCTTTGATACACTTAGAAGAACACTTAAAGCGTGTGGCTATGATGTTGTATTCATTTCAAATTATACCGATGTAGACGATAAAATTATTAATGCTGCCAAAAAGGAACACATTAGTGAGCAAGAACTCACAACTAAATATATTGCTGCATATGAAAAATTAAGACTTGATTTAAATGCCCCTTTACCAGATTTTCGTCCTAAAGTAACGGAAACAATGCAAGAAATCATTGAATTTATTGCAAAACTGATTGAGAAGGGTTATGCTTATCAAATTAATGGTGATGTTTACTTTAGAGTAGAAAAAATAAAAGAATATGGTCAAATTTCAAATAAAAATATTGAAGATTTAAAAGTGGGTGCGCGAATTGAAGAAAATAGCAATAAAGAAAATCCACTCGATTTTACTTTATGGAAGGAAACGCAAGAAGGCATTCGTTGGGATTCTCCATGGTCAAAAGGACGCCCAGGATGGCATACAGAATGTGTAACCATGATTTCTAAGTTAACACCGGACACATTTGTATCCATTCATGGTGGGGGAATGGACTTGAAATTTCCACATCATGAAAATGAGCAAGCACAAGCAATTGCTTATTGTGAACATGGGTTAGCTGATATTTGGATGCATAATGGTATGGTGAACATTAATAATGAAAAAATGTCTAAATCTTTAGGCAATACGGTTTTAACGAAAGATTTAATTCTTACTTATGGTGGAAATCTTTTACGTTGGATTATGAATTCAACTCATTATCGAGCTCCAATCAATTTTTCACAAGAGGTATTTGAAAGTGCAAAGATCGAATTAAATAAAATTTATACACCTTTAAAACAAGCAAACTTAAAAATTCAAATTCATAATCAAATTCAAAGTGAATTAGATTTGGACGAAGAAAATTATCATAAATTTTTATTAGCATTAGCCGATGATTTAAATACTTCTTTAGCGATAAGCATTTTATTTGAAGAAGTTAAATTATTAAATGCTTCTTTACGCACAAAAGAAATTGATTTATCTTATGTCTTAAAATATTTCAATACATGTAATCAAATGCTTGATACTTTAGGAATGGAAAAATATGAAAAGAAATTAAGTGCAGAAGACATTCAATTATATAACCAATGGAATGAATTGAAAAAGCAAAAAAACTTTGAATTAGCCGATGAAATTCGTCAACAATTGGTTCAAAGAGGAATTTTGTAATGGAATATGTGTTTGGAAAAAATGCGGTAAGTGCGTATTTAGATACACAAAGAATAATAGAAATTTATGTAACAAAAGAAATTAAAAACAGTGATTTTTTTAAAAATATTTGTAAACATCAAATTAAAGTAATTGAAAAGAGCAAAGTTTTTTTAGATGATTTGGTTCACAATAATAAACATCAGGGAATCGTTGCTAAAATTAAAGACTTTGAATATGCCGATTATGAAAATACAATCAAAAAAGCTTTGTTAAAAGAACGTCCTGTAATCTTGATGTTAGATGGAATTGAAGATCCACACAATTTAGGAGCAATTATTCGGAGTGCTGAAGCTTTTCAAATCGATGCTATTATTATTGGAAAGCATAATTGTGTTCCTGTTAATGCTACAGTTGCAAAGGTTTCTACAGGGGCTTTAGCAAATGTTGATATAATTCAAGTAACCAATTTAACAAAAACGCTCATTGACTTAAAAAAGAAAGGTTTTTGGGTTGTGGAGGCGGAAGCAAATCAAGGTGTAGATTATGCTTCTTTAGATTATCAGATGCCGCTTGTTTTAGTGGTAGGATCAGAAGGATTTGGAATTTCAAGACTTGTTAAAGAACAATCTGATTATAATGTATTTATTCCTATGTATGGAAAAGTGAATTCTTTAAATGTATCGGTGGCAACAGCTATTTTACTTGCTAAGATGATGGAAAAAAATTAAAGACCAGTTGGTCTTTTTTTGTTGATTCAAATAAAATAATGATAAGATAAAATGAAAAAAAGATGCGACAAACACGGGACCTTTTTCTTTATAAAACATGTCATAATATTATTGGTGAGATAAATGCAATTAAATGATTATGAATTAATTTATATGTATCGATGTGGCGAAAAAACAGCTTTACCTTTATTATTAAATAAATATAAAGGAGCAATGGTACGGATTCAAAGAGAATTAATTAAAACATGCCCATCTATCGACAAAAACGATGTTTTTCAAGAATTACTATTAAATTTTGTGAAATGTTTAGATCTTTTTGATGAAAATAAAGGCGTATTTTTTACATATTTATATGTTTGTTTAAAGAGGACGGCTTCGCATTTGTTAAAAGAATATTTTTCACCCCAAGAGAGAATACACAAAACTGCGATTTCTTTAGATGAAACGACTGATTTAATGGATAAGGTTAAATTGCAGGATGCACTTATAAATAATGATTATTTAACAAATCCATCCTTTTGTTATGAAATTAAAGAATTAGAGGAACAATATGTTTATGCCAAAAGTAAATTAAGCGAAAAAGAATTAGAAGTTTTTCAAATGTTTGAAAATGGTGAAAAATCTTCACAAATTGCTTTTACTCATCAAATGGATAAAAAGCAGGTAAGGAATTGTTTGCACCGAGCGAAAAAGAAAATCGTGAAAAATATGGCAAAATGAGTGAGAATTCAAAATATGGAATTGACTAATCCTTTTACTTATAGTAAAATTGTAAAGTGGAGTGTGGTATAAATGCGTGAAAAGATAATTTTAGTTTGTGAAGAATGCCTTTCTCGTAATTATACGACAAGTAAGAAAAAAGCAGTATCAACTACGCGACTTGAAGTGAAGAAGTTTTGCCCAAAATGTAATAAGCATACACTTCATAAACAAAGTAAATAGGAGGTTTTCTATTATGAAAAAAATTGGTAGATTTTTCAAAAAAATGTTTGCTAGTATTGCAACATTTTTTAGAGGCGTTGTAAGAGAAGGAAAAAAAGTGCGTTGGCCTAACAAAAAAGATATGTATGAAAATACATCAACAGTTATTGTTTTTTGTGTTTTCTTTGGTTTATTCTTTAGTGCAAGTTATGTCATTGCTCAATCCATTTTAAAAGCCATTGAGTATATGTAAAGAAAGTGGGCGAAAGAGATGGAAGCATTAGATAAAAATTGGTATGTTGTAAATACTTATGCAAGTCATGAAAATAAAGTAAAAGATAATATTTTACGTCGTATTGAGTCCATGAATATGCAAGATTATATTTTTAGAGTAATTGTGGCTGAATATGAAGAACCTGTAAAGAAAAATGGGATTCCAACAGGTAAAATGAAAATGAAAAATATGTACCCAGGTTATATTTTCATTGAAATGTATATGAGTGATGAAGCTTGGTATGTAGTAAGAAATACACCGGGTGTAACAGGCTTTATTGGATCTTCTGGTAAAGGTACTAAACCTTTCCCAGTACCTAAAGAAGAAGTTGAAACGGTATTAAAGAGAATGGGACTTGCAGATGTTTCTTATTATAGTGGTTATGAAGTTGGAGATACAATTCGTGTTGTAAATGGTCCTTTAGCAGATCAAATTTCTACGATAACTGCAATTGATAAAGAAAAAGGATTAGTAAATATTTCCACTGTTTTCTTTGGTAGAGAAAATAATGTCCAAGTTAGTATGAGTGATATTGAAAAGTTATAAATCTATGACAAAAAGCTTTGTTCGACAAAGCTTTTTTTGTACAAATGGAGGAATTAAAAATGTTTAAAAATGCTAAGAAACTAAAAAAATTACACAAAGAGATTGTCTTTAGCAATCAATATATGCAAAAAAATGAACTTGGAGAAGATGTTTTAAAAGTACATATTGAAGATGAAGGAGATTTATTATCTAAGTATTGTGTCCAAGATCATCCTACGTTAAATGAAGAATTATGCGTTTTTATCGAAGAAAAAATAGATTATCGACAAATGCAAAATGATTTAAATATTGAATTAAGTTTAAATTCTTTAAATGAGGAGAAAAAGACATCTTATCAACAAGCTTTTTTAAATACTTATACAGATAAAATCATCGATAAAACGAAAGAATTACATCGAAATAAATGGATGTCCATTATCTTTCTTTTGACGGGAATCATTGTTTTTATCGGCACTATTTGCTTAAAAAAACTTTTAAATCGAGATATAATTGTGCTATTTGAAAGCCTAGATATTATGGGATGGGTTTTTATTTGGGAAGCTGTAGACTTATTTTTCATTGCTCGAAAGGTAATGTTATTCCAACAAATTCGTTATTACAAGATTTTAAAAGCTAAATTTTCTTTCAAAAAGGAATAAAATGGTTAAAAGATGTATCTTTTAATAAAAAAAATTAAAAAACACTTGATATCGTACTATCACGAGATGTATAATTAAAAAGCGTATGTGTATGCATGCGCGATACTTTTGCGTCGTAGTGGAAGGGCATAGCTCATTATCACCACGACACGTAACAAAAAATATAGGAGGTGTGTCACGTGAGTAAAAAAGTCGCAAAGGTTGTTAAATTACAAATTCCTGCAGGTCAAGCCAAACCAGGACCAGCTTTAGCATCAGCTGGAATTATGATGCCAAAATTCTGTCAAGAGTTTAATGATCAAACAAGAGACAGAGCAGGAGATGTTGTACCAGTAATCATTACTGCATACGAAGATAAAAGTTTTACTTTTGTTTTAAAAACAACTCCAACAGCAGATTTATTAAAGAAAGCTGCTAACATTAAAAAAGCTTCTGGAACTCCAAATAAAGTGAAAGTAGCTAAAGTTTCTCAAGAAGAAGTTCGCAAAATTGCAGAATACAAAATGCCTGATTTAAATGCTAATGATGTTGAAGCAGCATGTAAAATCGTTGAAGGTACTGCCCGTAGTATGGGTATTGAAATTGTTAAGTAGGGAGGTACTAGAAAATGGCAAAAAGAGGAAAAAAATATTTAGAAGCTGCAAAGCTTATTGACCACACAAAAGCTTATAGTACAGAAGAAGCTTTTGGCTTAGTTGGAAAAACATCTACAACAAAATTTGATTCATCAGTAGATGTTGCTTTTCGTTTAAATGTTGACCCACGTTATGCTGAACAACAAATTCGTGGTGCAATCGTTTTACCTCATGGAACTGGTAAAACAAAAAAAGTTTTAGCAATTACAAGTGATGTTAAAACTGCAGAAGCAGCTGGTGCTGATTATGCAGGTGGAAAAGAATTATTAGAAAAAATCACAAAAGAAAACTGGTTTGATTTTGATGTAATTGTTGCAACACCTGATATGATGGGCGAACTTGGTAAATTAGGACGTGTTTTAGGACCTAAAGGTTTAATGCCTAACCCAAAAACAGGTACTGTTAATCCAGACATTGCTAAGGCTGTAAAAGAAATCAAAGCTGGTAAAGTTACTTATCGTGTTGACAAACAAGGTAATATCAGTGTTTGTATTGGTAGAGCATCCTTTGATACTCAAAAATTAATTGAAAATTTCAACGTTTTAAAAGATGCAATTGTAAAAGCAAGACCTTCTACAATTAAAGGAAATTATATTAAAAATGTAGCAGTGGCAACTACAATGGGCCCTGGCATCAAAATTGATTTCTCAGCATTCTAAAATTTGGTTGTTTCAATACGCCCTAGAAAGCAACTGCGTAAAGCTTAATTTGTTGCCGAGGTAATGAATAAATAAAATTATAAATTCGTGAAGAATTAATCTATAAATTTTTAGTGCGTATTGTTTAATAAAAATAAACAGGAGGTGCAAAAATGAAAGAAATTATTGCAAAGAAAGCACAAGCAGTAACTGAAATTGCAAGTGAAATTAAAAATTCACAATCTTATGTAGTTGTAGAATATCGTGGATTGACGGTTGCTCAACTTACAACTTTACGTCGTGACTTAGCAAAAATCGGTGGTAAGTTTACAGTATATAAGAACAACTTAGTTTCAAGAGCTGCAAAAGAAAATGGCTATGAAATGGATGAACTTTTATTTGGACCTAACGCATTTGTTAGTGCTACGCAAGATCCAGTAGGAGTACCTAGCTTACTATATAAGTTTGCTAAGAAAAATCCAGCATTAGTTGTTAAAGGTGGTATAGTTGAAGAAAAAGTAGTGAACGCTGATGATATGTTAGCTGTTTCTAAACTTCCAACAAAACCAGTACTTATTTCTATGTTATTGGGATGTTTACAATCTCCATTAACAAAATTTGCTTATGCTGTTAAAGAAGTAGCAGCACAAAAAGAAAATGCCTAAATCAAAATTAATAAAAAAATATTTATAGGAGGAAACAAAAATGGCAAAATTAACAAACGAACAAGTAATTGAATCTTTAAAAGAAATGTCAATTTTAGAAGTAAATGAATTAGTAAAAGCAATCGAAGAAGCTTTTGGCGTAACAGCAGCAGCTCCAGTTGCAGCAGC
>CAJJXN010000078.1 GCA_905197115.1 uncultured Bacillota bacterium
TGCTAAATTATGGAATTAAATAAAAAATTAATCGGTTCTGCACAACGTGTACCTGTTCCTACAGGATCAACAACCATTTTAGTAGCTGTTGTAAAAGGACATGATATTACAGTGGATGGTATTAATGCAGCCATGAAAGCTCAATCAAGTGCTTCATTTGGTTATACTGAAGAACCTTTAGTATCTTCTGATATCATCGGTATCACTTATGGTTCTTTATTTGATGCTACTCAAACAATGGTTACAAAAATTAGTGATGATTTATATCAAGTTCAAGTTGTTTCTTGGTATGATAATGAAAACTCATATACTTGTCAATTTGTTCGTTTAGCAAAAGAATTTGCTCAAAAACAATAAGTCATTTTCATACAAAAATAGCACTCATTTTTGGGTGCTTTATTTATAAATATAGGAGGAAATATTTGTGAAACAAACAGTTAAAGATTTAAAGAATTTACAAGGAAAAGTAGTATTTGTTCGTGTAGATTTCAATGTACCTTTAAAAAATGGTGAAATTAGTGATGATAATCGTATTGTTGCGGCTTTACCAACGATTAATTATTTAAGAGAACAAGGTGCCAGAGTAGTATTATTCTCTCATCTAGGAAAAGTTAATCATAAAGATGAAGAAGCTAAAAAAGCAAACATGGCTAAAAATGATATGAAATTTGTAGCTCCACGTGTGAGTGAATTACTAAATACAAATGTAGTTTATATTCCAACTACTCGTGGTGAAGAATTATCAAATGCGATTGCGGCTTTAAAAGATGGCGAAGTATTATTAATGCAAAATACGCGTTATGAAAAAGGCGAAAGCAAAAATGATCCTGATTTATCCGCTTATTGGGCATCATTAGCAGATGTGTTTGTAATGGACGCATTTGGTTCCGCTCATCGTGCCCATAGTTCAACTTATGGTGTTCCTGAAATTTTAAATCAAACAGGAAGACAAACGGCATTAGGCTTTTTAATGCAAAAGGAAGTAGAAGGTTTAGGACGTTGTGTAAGAGCAGAAGAACACCCTTATGTTGCGATTTTAGGTGGTGCAAAAGTTTCTGATAAAATTTTAGTTGTTGAAAAATTATTAGAAAAAGCTGATAAAGTGATTATTGGTGGTGCAATTACTTGTACTTTCTTAAAAGCTATGGGGTATGAAGTGGGAACTTCTCGCTATGAAGCAGATCAACTTGATTTTGCTAGAAAATGCTTAGAAATTGGCAAGGGAAAAATTGTTTTACCAATTGACCATGTTATTGCGGATGACTTTGCAAACCCAACAGAAGTATTAGTAACAGATGGATTATCAATTAAAGATAATTATGAAAGATTAGACATTGGACCTAAGACTTGTGAATTATATAAAGAAGTTTTAAAAGATGCGAAAATCGTATTCTGGAATGGACCAATGGGCGTTTTTGAAAATCCTTTATTTGCAAATGGAACGATTTCAATTTGCAAAACTTTAACTGAATTAGAAAATGCTTTCACTGTAATTGGTGGAGGAGATAGTGCAGCTGCTGCAGCTGAATTTGGTTATAAAGATAAATTTTCTCATGTTTCAACAGGTGGAGGAGCTTCTTTGGAATTAATTGAAAAAGATGGTTCTTTACCTGGAATTGATGTTATTGCTGATAAAGAAGAAAGCAATGATGATGAAGATAATTTAGAAAAAAAAACAAATAATGAAGAAAATGTAGAAGAAGAAACTACAGAAGAAAGTGTTGAAATTGTTTCCACAGACAAAAGAAAAAAAGTAATTATTGGCAACTGGAAAATGAATCTTTTGAATAAAGATACTGCTTTATTTGTTGACCAAGTTAAAGATGAAGTAGCTAATGCTTTAAATAAAAATATTGTAGTTGGAATTGCCCCAAGCTTTTTAAGTTTGGCGATGGCTGTTGCTAAACGTTCTTCCTTACTTATTTGTTCTCAAAATGTAAGTCAATTCCCATGTGGTGCTTATACAGGAGAAGTAAGTATTGAAATGTTAAAAGAAATTGCCATTCGTTATAGTATTGTAGGACATTCTGAAAGAAGACAATATTTTAATGAAACAAATGAATCTTGTAATGCAAAGATGAAAGCTTTATTCAACAATGAAATGTTCCCAATTTATTGTGTTGGAGAAACTTTGGCTGAATACGAAGCTAAACAAACAAAAGATGTAGTTAAGCAACAAATCGTAGAAGGTTTAAAAGGCATTAGTGGAGCAAAAGTAAAAAATATGATTATTGCTTATGAACCAGTGTGGTCAATCGGAACTGGTAAAAATGCAGATAGTGAGATTGCTCAAGATGTGTGTGGTTACATTCGACAATTAATTAAAGAATTATATTCAGAAGAAGTAGCTCAAGAAGTTATAATTCAATATGGTGGTTCGGTGAAACCTGAAAATATTAAAGAATATCTATCAAAAGAAGATATTGATGGTGCTTTAGTTGGTGGAGCTTCTTTAAAAAGCGAATCATTTATCACAATGATCAAAAACTTATATTAATTTATGTTTAAGGTCAATTAAAAATGATTAATTGACCTTTTTTGGAGGGAAATTGGATGAAACGAAAGACAAAAATTGTTTGTACCATTGGTCCTGCAACAGAAAGTAAAGAGATGTTAGAAAAAATGATTTTAGCTGGAATGAATGTGGCTAGAATTAACTGTTCTCATGGAACTTATGAAGAATATGAAAGAAAAATAAATAATGTTCGCGAAGTATCAAAAAAACTCAATACTTATGTGGCGGTGATGTTAGACACCAAAGGTCCAGAAATTCGATGTGGATATTTTGAAGGTGGAATGCAACAATATCGCCAAGGGGACAAAGTTACCTTAGTAAAGGAAAAATGTTTAGGAAATCAACAACGTTTTCAAGTTTGTTGTGAAGAATTATTTAATGATATCCAAATTGGAAATAAAATTTTAATTGATGATGGTAAAATTAGTTTAACCGTTTTAAAGTGTAATCAAAATGAAATTGATTGTGAATTTAATAATCCAGCAATCGTAAAAGATCGCAAGGGAATTAATGTTCCAGGAGTTAAGCTATCTATGCCATTTATATCCAAACAAGATCAACAAGATTTAGAATTTGCAATTAAACATGATGTGGATGCGATTGCTTTATCTTTTGTTCGAAAAAAAGAAGATGTAATTGCAGTAAGAAATTTATTAGCTTCTTTTAACCACGATGATATTGATTTAATTGCAAAAATTGAAAGTCAAGAAGGAATGGATAATTTACAAGATATCTTAGACGTAGCGGATGGAATTATGGTGGCACGAGGGGATCTTGGCGTTGAGGTATTACCAGAAAAGGTTCCTTTATATCAAAAAGAAATGATCAAAATGGCCAATCAATCGGGTAAATCTGTTATAACAGCGACTCATATGTTAGAATCAATGATTACGACTCCACGTCCAACTAGAGCTGAAGTAAATGATGTTGCCAATGCTATTTTTGATGGAACGGATGCGATTATGCTAAGTGGTGAATCTGCTGTTGGAAAATATCCAATTGAAAGTGTGCAAATGATGGATAAAATTGCACTTTCTGTCGAAGAAGTTTTAGATTATAAAGATACATTGCATCGTTCTGTTAAAACGAGTCAACGAACAAAAAACGATGCTATCGGTATTAGTGTAACAGAATGTTGTTTAACTTAAAAAATGTTTCTGCAATATTTGCTTTTACCGAAACGGGAGGAACTGCAAAAAGAATTCGAAAATTCCGACCAAATGTACCCATTATTGCTTGTTCAAATACAGAAAAAACGTGTCGTAAAATGAGTTTTTATTGGGGCGTTTATCCAATTATTGCTAAATATGAAAATGATTTAGTAAAATGGGATGAAGAAGCGCAAAGAATTGCCAAAAGCTTAAAATTAGAAAAAGGAACATCCTTGATTTTGACATCTGGTGTTGGTCAAAAACATGGTACAACCAATACAATGAGAATCATAGAGGTGGAATAAAATGAAAAAAATAATTAATCATATTTATCTATTTATTTTTGCTTGTTTAACTTGTTTTACTTTAGGTGGATGTAATAAAGAAAAAGTAAAAATAACCGAAATTGAATCAAACTATGAATTCGCTGAAATTAGTGAAATCAAACTTGAAGTGAATGAATCTTACAATATCAAAGTTATGATTACAGATAAAACAATTTCAATTAGTGACTTAACATTTAAAGTAAGTAATTCATCTATTCTTGAAGTTCAAGATAATGAAACAATTATTGCTAAAAAGACAGGAAAAGCACAAGTGCAAATTTTTGGCGATGAAAATAAACAACAAGCAATTCCAGTAACTGTTTATAATAAGGGCGAATTAAAAGATTCATTTACAATGGATAAAGGACGTCTTTATAATAAAAATGTTATATTCTATGGTGATTCAATTACACAATATGAATCATGGGAAGGTGAATATGTTTTACATTTAAAAGATTATTATTCTTTTAATCACAAAAATTTTGCAAAAAGTGGATCGACTTTAGGTTTTAGTAAACGCTATAGTGCAGATGAATGTGGTGTAGGCTTTATGTATAATCATAAAGCGGATAATCAATGGGCTGATTACATTTTTATCTTATATGGAACAAATGATATTGATGAAGATATTCCTGTGGGTGAATTTGACTCTGAAATGTTATCAAATTATGATGATGCGAATCCAACTTACAAAGGTTCTTTAAACTATGCTGTAAAAATTTTAAGAGAACATAATTCGTCAGCTCGTATTATTTTCTTAGAATTGCTTTATCGTGATGGTATGCGCGTGAAAAATTATAATAAAGCTATTTTAGAACAAAGTTTTTACAATGAAGTCAAATTTATTCCGATGTATGATTTATGGGGATTAAACAATGCTCATATGTATATGAAAGATGGCTTGCATCCAAATTCAGAAGGCTATCGTTTAATGTTTGAAAGAATAATTTCAAAATAATAAAAATGAACTCTTGATTATCAAATTAAGAGTTTTTTTAATGCCAATTAATGGAAAAGATGAATTAATTTCCTCGATTTTAACGCATTTGTTTTAAATATTATTTAAAATTATGAAAAACGTATTCCTTATTAAGCACTTTTTTGATATAATAAGCCTTATGTAGGGAGGAATCATAATGGGTTCAATACAATCAGTCGCTAAAAAAGAAATTTTAGATATCATTGACAAATATGCCAATGAACACACACCACTTATGATGATATTAAGTGAAGTACAAAGTAAATTCGGATATATTCCATTAGAAGTACAAGAAATTATCTCAGAAGCAACAGGAATCCCTGTTGCAGAAATATATGGTGTTGTAACTTTTTATTCGTTCTTTTCATTGAAACCAAAAGGAAAATATGTTATTGGTGTATGTTTAGGAACGGCTTGCTATGTTAAGGGTGCACAACAAGTGTGCGATAAATTCTGTGAGATTTTAAATGTAAAACCAGGAGAAACCACAGAAGATGGCTTATTTACTATCGATGCCTTACGTTGTATCGGGGCATGTGGTATTGCTCCAGCAGTATCAATCAATGGAAAAGTATTTCCAAAATTAACGGTTAATGAGGTACCTAAAATCATTACCCAATATAGAAATAGTGAGGGTGAATTATAATGATTAAAACACAAGAAGAATTAGCACAAAAAATAGCAAGTTGTAAAAGCTGTTTAGATAAAAAGTTTGCAGGTGCAGAAGGGAAAAGAGCCATCATTTTATGTGGTGGAACAGGATGTTTATCAAGCAATTCTGCACAAATTGCAGCAAAATTTAAAGAATTATTAAAAGAACGTGGTTTAGAAGATGAAATCAGTGTAAATATTGCTGGATGTTTTGGATTTTGTTCACAAGGTCCTTTTGTAAAAATTTATCCAGAAGATACTTTATATCGTTTAGTTAAAGAAAGCGATGTAGCTGAAATCGTTGAAAAAGATATTATTAATAATGAAATTGTGGAAAGACTACTATATGTAGATCCTGTTACAAAAGAAAAAGTAGCTAAACAAGAAGATATTAATTTCTACAAAAAACAAAAAAGAATTGCACTTCATGGTTGTGGAACTATCAATCCAGAAGATATAAATGAAGCACTTGGTTTTGGGGCTTTCCAAGGATTAGCAAATGCTTTAAAAATGGATCGCTTTGCCGTTATTCAAACGATTTTAGATTCTGGTTTGCGTGGCCGTGGTGGAGGAGGTTTCCCAACAGGATTAAAGTGGAAATTTGCTTATGACCAAAACAATGATGAAAAATATGTAGTATGTAATGGGGATGAAGGTGACCCAGGAGCTTTCATGGATCGTTCAATCTTAGAAGGTAATCCTTTAGCTGTAATTGAAGGTATGGCGATTGCAGGTTATGCAATTGGGGCTCAAAAT
>CAJJXN010000079.1 GCA_905197115.1 uncultured Bacillota bacterium
TCATTTAATATGTACTTAACAATTTCGGTTAGTCCAACTTTTGGGGTTAAGTACAATCAGTATCTTTTAATTTATTAAAGATTACTTTTTTTTCTTTCATAGATATTTTTGAAACACAAAATCCATATTGTAATAATCCTTTTTATAACTTAAAAAAGAATGATCTAATTCAAATCCAGTAATTGTATGAATTTCAAAAAAAGTTAATGTAAGGGACTCTTGATTTTTTAAAAGAATATAATCCCATAAAGAATGATATTTACTCATATTACGAAAGAATGATTTTATTCACATAGCCTATTAAACCACTAGAGGCACAGTATTGATTTTTATTTTTTGCGAATTCACTTAATCCTTGACCATGTGTATGACCACAAAAGATATGTTTAATTAAAGGATGAGAAATAACTATGTCAATAAATTCTTTTGTTACTTTATCACAATTTTGATGGTCGATTATATAATAAGTATCATATTTTTTCATTTCATTTTGATTGAGTGATGTCATCAAAGGAATGTGCATGCAAAGCAAAATTGGTTTATTCTCCTCTAATTCTTTTTTTAGTTTTTGAATTTGATTAGAAGTGAAAACTTTCTTTGAGTTATCGATTCCAATTACTTTTAATTCTTTTAAATTTTGTACCATAAAGTCATCTTGATTATAGGTTATTTTTTTGAAAATATCTGGATTTTCATGATTTCCATAGGTGATAATATAAGGACAAGTAAGTTTTTTAACTTCCTTAGTTAAGAATTGAATATTTGAAGAACTATTATAATCAATAATATCTCCACTCATCAATAATAAATCTGGTTGGATTTGATTTGTGTAATAGAGTAAATTTTTTAAACATTGACATGAAGCAATCATATGTTCTTCAGTGCATAATTCATTAAAATAGTCGGCAAATTCCTTTCGAACTCTTAACCAAGAAGTCTCATGTTCTAAAGCTTTTTGATATTCTTTTGAAGAATCTTTTATTGAAATATGAATGGCGTGAACATCACTAAAATGAATAAGTGTATAAGTTGTATTTAAATTTAAATGAATGTGAATAACATTTTCTTGAATAAAAGCCATAAATAACACTCCCTAACAATGCTATTATACATTAATTTTTGATAATACAAAATATTAACTCGATTTTTTCAACTTAAGTTGGTACTATATATTAGATAAGAGGTGAAATGATGAACTATACTTTAATAAGTTTACAAAATAATCCAGAAATACTATCAAAAGCGGCTAAGTGGTTTCATCAAAAATGGAATATTCCATTAGAAGCATATTTAACAAGTATGCAAGAATGTTTACAAAGTAAAAATCCTATTCCTCAATGGTATCTTGTCTTAGATAAAGAAAAAATTATTGCGGGAATGGGTGTGATAGAAAATGATTTTCATAAAAGAAAAGATTTGTCTCCTAATGTTTGTGCGTTATATGTAGAAGAAACATATAGATGTCAAGGAATTGCTAAATTATTGCTTGATAAGGTTTGCGTAGATATGAAAAAAAAGGGTGTAGATACCCTTTATCTTATTACGGATCATACTTCTTTTTATGAAAGATATGGTTGGAAATTTTTATGTTTAGTTGAAAATGAGGATTCCTTAGAAACAAGTAGAATGTATATTCATCAAGAAAATTAAAAAAAATATGTACTAATTATTCGTTTTGTAATTTCTTTAGTCGAAAATCTCTACAAATTAGAAAAAGAGTTTATTTTCTAAATAAAAAACAATCATCATCATGGGAATTAATGATTCCTATTGCTTGTAAATAAGAATAAATGATGGTAGAACCGACAAATTTCATTCCCCGTTTTCTTAAATCATTTGAAATTGCATCGGATAATTCATTCGTGGTTTTATTATTTTCATAGATAGTTTCATTTGGAAGAAAAGTTTTTAAATAATTGTGGAAAGTATGAAATTCTTTTTGAATTTCTTTAAAAATTTTTGCATTAGATATACTTGCTTTAATCTTTAATCGATTGCGAATTATTTTTTTGTTAGAAAGTAGTTCGTCGATTTTTTTGTCGTCATAATAAATAATTTTGTCGATGTCGAAAAAATCAAAAGCCAATTTAAAATCTTCTCTCTTATTTAAAACACATTCCCAGGAAAGACCTGCTTGAAAAGATTCAAGAATTAGCATTTCAAATAAATATTGCTCATTGAAATTTATAACACCCCATTCATGATCATGATATTCTATATAAAGAGGATTTTTTAAATTACACCATTTACATCTTTTTTTCTCCATTATATATTTACACCTCCCATTTATGTTTTTTTAAATCAACATGCGTATCGTCAATAAAAGTAATATTTTCACTTTCTAATAATTCTTTTTGCTCATCAAAAAACGGAGCAAGTCTACCATTAAAATTGACTACACGATGACAAGGATAATCTCCATAGTAATCAGACATTTTTAGTATTTTGCCGATTAAACGGGAATTTTTTGGCCTATTAGCTAAATTTGCAATTTGTCCATATGTAGCCACTTTTCCAAAAGGAATTTCTTCAACGATGGATAAAACTAAAAATATAAAATCATCATTTAGAATTTGGCTCATTTTCTTTTTTCCTTTCTTTTGGAATAAATAAATTGGCAGTGTTTACTTTTTCATGATTTAATAAATATAGTTTATTATGAATACCTCCTGCATATCCTGTTAAACTACCAGTTGTAGAAACTACACGATGACAGGGAATAATAATTGAAATAGGATTACGTCCGATTGCGCTTCCAATAGCTTGAGGTGACATTTTTGTGTAGCCAAACTTTTGAACAAGTTGATTTGAAATTTCTTTATAAGTAGTAATCGTTCCATAAGGAATGTCTATAAGTAATCGCCATACTTTTTTTTGAAAATCAGTGCCAATGAGTTGAATGTTTAATTCGTGAATATTAGGATTTTGGTGATTAAAATAAAGATCTAACCATTTTTTTGTTTTTATTAAAATTTCACTTTCAATATTATTTATACTTTCCCCTAAAATAGTTGATAAATAATATTTTTGATTTTTAAGCCACAAGCCAATTAAATAATTATTTTTAGCTGCAATTATTAGTTCACCAATAGGAGAAAAATAAGAAGAAATATAAATCATGAAAGCACATCCTTAAAAATAGCTAATAAAATTATAATATATTTTGATCAGTTTAGAAAGTTATTAAATAAAGGATAATGGTTTTTTAGAATTGACCATTTAAAATCAGTAAAATATTATTTGTTTTATCATAAGCAAAATAGTAATATTCATGCGTTTTGTGAGAATAATCTATTGTATTATAGGAGTGGCATGATGCATCATAAACTAAAAAATAATGATATGTGCTAGAAATAGAAGTATAATAGAGAGGAATAAAATTTGCAGAAATCATATTTAGGTTATTTTGCCAATTCGAATTCGATTGAATAAGAGAGTTGATTTCGTTTTTATTTTCAAATTTAACCATAGAAAATATTTCTTTATTTTTTGTTACAGAAGAAATATATCCTTTTTTAGGAAAATTAATTTTTGTAATGTTTGAGACTTTAATTAGATAAGAAAAATCATGTGATACTTTTAAATCTTGATTTATGGAGAATGTACCAAAAAGCGTTAAAATAATTGTCATGACACTTTCTATTATTATATTTTTTTTAACTTTTACCCCTTTTTTTGAAAAAACAAATCCTAAAACAAGAGTTGTGATAGGGATAGGTAAAAAAATAAAACTATTTAATTAAATGTTATTATAAGTAATCTTTACAACTTTGTATCTTTGATTTTCTAAAGCATTGTATATATAAAATTCCATACGTAAAAAAATTAAAAAAACCCTAAATTTAGGGTTTTAATTAACGATGGCAGGGACAGTAGGAATCGAACCCACATTGATGGTTTTGGAGACCATTGTTAAACCATTTAACTATGTCCCTATAAATGAGCATTATAATTTTATCATTTAATACTCATTTATTCAAGAAAAAGTTTTAATGAACTTCTTTATTTATAAAACGACCATAAACTTTATTAACTGGTACGATGGTTACAAAACAATCGGGATCAAATTTTTTGACCTCTTTTGCAATTTCAATGGATTCAAAGGATGTGGCAATCACATATAAAAAATCTTTATGGTTTCCAGTATAAGCTCCTTTTCCATCAATTTGTGTCACGCCACGATAAAAGTTAGACATAATAAATTTAGAAACGGCATCACCTTTATTTGTAATAATATGAATCATATTCTTTTTATTTTTAGAGAAAACTGCATCTAAAGTAATCGAATTCGTAAATATATAAATCAAGGTATACATGGCTTTTTCAATTCCTTCACCAGGGAACAAAATGATGCTTAAAATAATAATGGCAGCATTAATAATAGAATTATATCTTCCAACAGGAACTTGTCTTTTGGTACTAAAATAATAAGCAACAATATCCATGCCACCACTACTTGCACCTACAGAAAAAGCAAAGCCAGTGGAAACGCCAACTATTGCTCCCGCAAATAAAGCCGCATCTAAAGTGTGGATACTATCCCAAGCTTTATTAAAAATAAGAACATTTAAATTAGAAGGTAAAAAAGTCATTAAGATAGAAACAGTCATAACATGTAAAGAAGATAAAACAGCAAATTTAAAGTTTAATTTTTTCCATGCGAGTATTAACAAAGGGATGTTAAAAAGAAAAGTTAAAACCCCGGCAATGTTGGTTTCACTAATTGTTTCCGTTTCGAATAAACGTCCGATAATTAATGTAATCCCAGATACTCCTCCAGCTAATAATTTGTGAGGTGAAATGAAAATTTTAACGGCAAATGCATAAAAACTAGCGGCTAATATAACCGTAATGATGGCACTAATCCACTCAAACGTTTTGTTGTGTTTTAATTCTTTTAGTTTATTCATGAACTCACTACCTTTTTATTTACAAAAAATATTATAATAAGTCTTATTATAAAACTCAATAAAAATTAATTTTTAAGCCAATAAGTTGATCCATATTTATCTTTTAAGCCTGTTAAGGGATTAACTTTGATTTCATCAATAAAAAAACCTTTTTGATACCATTGAGTAGGTTGCAAAGTGGATAATTGATTAGCAAGATTTAAAAACATTTGTTTAGAAAGAGAGGTTTCATGAAGATACTCATTATTATCTTTCCCAACCCATATTGCAATACAAAATTGAGGATTAAAGCCTACAACAAAAGAATCGGAAAAAGTAGAACCTGTTTTCGCACCATAAATCGCTTTTGGCTGATAATTTAAAAGGGTGGGAGTCGCATAGCCTTTTGCATTCTTATCAAAAGGAGCTCTTAAAAGTTGATTTAATACTAAAGTTGTGGTTTTATCTAAAATTTGTTCCCCTTTCGTTTTGGCTTGATAGAGCAATTTGCCTTGCTTATTTGTCACTTTTTGGATTAATTTAGGCTGATAATATTTACCTTCTGAAGCAAATGTGTTATAAATACTTGCTAATTGTAATAAACTCATTTCAGATACACCCAAAGCAGAGGAAGGAACGGCTAAAGTGTTTTTAATCCCAAATAAATTTAAAAATCGAGTTAATTGTTGGCTACCTAAAAATAGAAGCGTTTTTGTCGAATAAATATTATCACTTACAGCTAAAGCTTCAATCATGGTAATTTCTTTATTAGGATAAGTATTGGTACTATTTTTAGGGGAATAGTCACCAAACCCTTTAATATGAAAAGTCGTTTCTTCACTTTTAAACTTACTTAATGGGGTTAGTCCATAGTCTAAAGCTAAATAATAAATGCATGGTTTAATGGTAGAACCAACGGGTCGAATTGACATTGTAGCACGATTAAACTCATCTTCTGTATTAAAACTTCCGGCCATAGCGAGTATTTTATTTGTATAAGGTTTTAAAATTAAAATGGCGGTTTGTGTATTTGTAATAGGTTTAAATTGGCGCAGCGTTTGATATAAAATATCATTTATAGATTTATCGATAGATGTATAAACATCAAATCCAATGGCTAAATTTTTTTTCGTATACAAATTGATCACCGGTTGCAACTGTTCCTACCAAGAAATTTGTGTCATTTAGCGATGATGCAATATTTTGAAGCTTTCCGACAATTTTCGTGTCACATTCAATTTTGACTTTATCTATTTTCGAGATGTATCCCAACGGTTCTCCGAAGACGGTTGTGTCACAGTCGTGCTGAACAACACTGTCCGCTATTGCTATGTCGGCAATGCCGAGTCTTTCGTCAAGTCCGCCCGCAACACCCGTGTTTACAATTCCATCGGGCGAGTATTCAAGTATCATTGTTTGTGCGCACAGTGCGGCATTAACTTTGCCGGGTCCGCATTTTGCAACGACAACTT
>CAJJXN010000080.1 GCA_905197115.1 uncultured Bacillota bacterium
TTTTATTATACCTCTTTTCTACTTTTTTTCTTTTGATTCTTAAGTTCGGGCATTGATGCGCAAGCTTGCGGACCATATTTTTTAATTACTTTGTAAAAGTAGGCCAATTCATTTTCTATATTTTCACGACATTTTTTCACTACCGCACCTCAAAACTATCTGATTTTCCAAGCAATCTGAAAATTTTTATGGGCAGCGAATGTAAAAATAAAAGAAAAATTACTATATCAACGTTACCTAAAAGTTAAATGCAATACTTGTTTTCCCAGAACTACATTTCTCTTAACGTTTGACATGCTACAAAATTTCAAAATATTATTTCAATTTCTGCTAACTTATTATATTAAGCCTGTTTTTATTAGAGCGTGTTAACATAAAGAGATGACAAGCAAGAAAGTATCTGATATAAGGCGTATGAAAATAAGTAAAACAGACAGAAAAGATAAAAAAACACATGCCGATCAAGATAAAACCAGCAAAAATATCAAAACAGAAATTCTTGAATGCATTATTATATGGTAGAAAACGGATGCAGGTGAAGAGTATTACCCCAAAAAATCTGGGAACTGTCATACAATTTACATGAAGTTTAGCAAACAGACGAAAAACGGAACCATACAGAGAATTTTCGAGGAGCTTCAAGGGCAGAAAATTATCGATGCTCAAAGTGAAGTTTTGTGCTTGGATAGCACCAATATCAAGGTCCATCCTAATGCTTCCGGAGCCACCAAAAAACAAGTGGTAAACAAAGCATTGGACGCTCAAAAGGAAGCTAACAACGAAGGTACACGCAGTTTGTGTATTTGAAAAAATTGCCTTAAAGATTCAATTTTCAGCAGGAAACCGTCATTACGCGCCAGAAGGCTAAAAATTTATCGAATCGCTTAGTTGTAAGGCCGAGTGCTATTTGTTTATGGACCGTGTTTACGAAGATAATAAAACTCAAGCTCTTGCACTTATGCAAGAGCTTATTCTTGTTGTTCCTCCGAGGAAAAACAGAAAACTTTCTTGGCAACATGACACAAAACTTTACAAACGTCGCAACAAAATTGGGCGTTTTTCCCTTCATTTATTTTTTCTATTGTAACTTTTGTTTTGGTTTTTGATGCTCTTTTTATGTAATCACGCTTTAATTATAAACACAAAAATAGGTATATGCAAAAGAACCCGATCTTTAAGTTAAAAATAGCCAGACTGAAAAATTCAGCCTGGCTCCCGTTTGTACAAAAAGTATATTAGCTAAGATTATTTTTCAAAATCTTTACGATTTTTTTTCATGAATACCAAAATAGCTGCACTAACAAAAGCAATAAATCCGAACACCGAGAAGGCAACTATGCTAGCATCACCTGTTTTTACAGATTTAGAAGCACTCTTAGCAGCAGCTTCTTTTTTAGCAGCCTCAGCTTTTTCCTCAGCATTTTTCTGTTCAGTCTCAGCAGCAGCTGATTTGTCTTCTTCAGTTGCACCAAGAGCTACCATAAATGGTGACAAAGAACTTACACTAACAGTTACAATACCATCTGAATCAACTTTATCTACAAAAGTTTCTATTTCGTCATTTGATAAATGTTTAACAGTTACTGTTTGTCCTGCATAATTTTTACCTACGTTTAAAGCCACTTTCATTTTGCCAATACTTGCATCATAATTTGCAATAATATCGTAAGCGAAAATTACTTGAGCATTTTCGTCAGAAAAGTCATCTTTTAATTTTTTATAATTGTCATTATTTTCCGAAAGAGCAATAGCATCAACAACATCAAGTTTATCAAAAACACCATTAATTTTTGCTATATCTCCAGCTTCTTTAGAAAGAGTTTTACAAAAATACAGTGTAAATTTCTCGGTAGCTGTAACACCTTCATAAGTAACAGTTATATCATTAATTGTTTGTGAAATTTCTTTGTCTTGCTCTACATCATTGCTACTAAAAGTAAATGCATCTTTTGTTTCTTCTGTCCATTCAACAGTAGCTTTACCATCATCTTCATAAGTTACATTTAAAGCTAAGCCACTCAAATTAATTTTTTCGCCTTCTATGTAACAGTTTTCAGTTGGTTCTTTAGCTAAAGACACTGCTTTAACGTTACGAGAAACCTCTAAAGTACCGAGTGGGCAAACTACGTCGCCAACTTTGACAGAAATAGCTTTGCCATTATGTTTAGTGTAGTCAAATTTAGCATCTTTAGCTATACTATCGCCATCAATAGTAATTGCTCCACCTTCCAGCAATTCACGAAGAGCCTCTGCATGATCCGTCTCTTTACCTTTCTTTAAATCTTGAAAAGAAAGTACATCCAAAACCTCTGTTTTTACTGTACCGCTATTATGGCTAACTTTTAAAGTTTTGCTAGTATCGTAAATATTTGCCCAGTCGTAAACGGTAACTGCTTTATCCTCCAAATCAAAACTTGAAGCACTTTCTCCAAAGTCAATTGCAGTTGTATCAGCTGTTACAGTTGCATCATCAATCTTAATCGCATCACCTTTTTCACCACTTTGTGTGAGTTTAACATGAGTTACTGTACCACTAATACCTGCAGCATCAACTTTTTCACCAGCCAGATACACAGTTTTACTTGGACTTCCCGAAAGCGTCGCCTCGGCAGTTTTTGCCAGGTTCAAAGAGGTTGCTGCAGCGCCGAGTGCCAGCGCGATAGAAAAGGATAACCCTTTCTTAAAGATTGTTTTTAGCTTACAATTGTTTTTTTGCATAATTTTTGCACCATCTTTCTTTATTATTTGTTTGTATTATAAGTCACGCAGAAAAAGTTGTCAATAGTTTTTCCAAAGATTTTGTGTAGAAGTTTGTCGAAAAAAAATGTTAAACTTGACTAATCAAAAAACTAATCAATGGTACAGTAATTATACTAAATGCAGTGGTAATCAGTACAGCCGCAACAGCATACTCTGGGTAATTATCATACTTTTTAGCAAAAATCGCTATGGATGACATAGATGGAAGTGAGCAAAGTAGAACTACAGTTTTAGCAATATTAACTGAAACTGGCACAAATTTCAAAATAGCCCAAATTATCACCGGAAAAAATAACATTTTAAAGAAAATCAACATGTAAATATCAAATTTTTTCAAATACTCACGAATATTTGAAAAACAAAACAGACCTCCAATATAAATCATAGATAGCACAGGAGTCATGTCTCCAATAGGCTTCAGTGTCATAAGTAAAGTTTTTGGCAGTTTTATTCCAACTATAACACCTATTAGCGAAAAAATTATTGCGATTAATGCAGGATTTGCAAAATTTTTTAAGTTTTCCAGTTTAAACTTATTCGTGTTAGAAGTCAGTTTTATGCCTAAAGTCCATAACATAAGTTGGTCTACTATAGTGCACAGCGACATAAAAATTCCACCCTCTTTGCCAAATATCGCCAATATTAAAGGAATTCCAATAAATCCAGCGTTAGAAAACGTCGCCAAAGCTTTGTAGATATTAGATTTTTGTTCATTAAAATGGAATACCCATACAATAAGACAATTAAATAAGTATAAAAATATAAAACAAAACATGTAAACTATAAAGATAGGCGAAGAATTAGTCAAATCTCTAAAAGACGGGCCAGAAAGCAAATTGCAAACCAACATAACTGGCATAGTAATTGTAATTATAAATTTAGACATAGAATCAAGCGCAGATTCATCAAAAACTTTGAATTTAACACAAAAAATCCCTACAAAAACAAAAAAAGTAAAAATAAATAATTGCTGTAAAATAATAAAAAATTGCTCCATAAAGAAACCTCCTATAATTTTAAAAGAACCCCTTCTTGACAGAGCACGTCAAAAAGGGGGGGAAAATAAATTTTTTAAATATTGCAAGTCTTTCTGCCTTTTTCCTGCAAATTATAATAATAAGCTAAGATCTCACCAATATCATAATCATTATCAATAGAAAAAGCATCACGATTTAAGATAAAATTCTTATCTTCAAGAACTTTTCTAGCATCGTTATAAACAAAATTAATAGTTTCTTTCCAGAATAAAATATTCTCGACGCGAAGATCTACCCAACCAACTTGAATCCATTTCTCCAATCGTTCGCGCGTGATGGTCAAATCACAGCCTTTGTCAGGATATAAACTATACTCACCAATATATATGTTATCATTTTCTGTTACAATAGGCAAGCCCAAAGATAACATTTCAACCAGCAAATTTCTATTATTTTCAAGATTTCTGATAATTAAATCGTATAATTTTTTAATGTCTATACTTTTAAGCTCATCAACAGTTTTGCAAACTTGCTTTATCATATATAATTCGTAAAGACGTTTTGCAACAGTAACTCCAAGATTTCCTGTTGCGATGCTTGTTGAGTTATTTTTCTTCATCAGATTTTGAATTTCTGATTTTATTTTTTCAACCATAGCCTTTCCTGCAAAAGTAGAACCTAACATTCCTGAGTCCATATAATTAAGCATATTTTTCTTCGTTTTTCCACAAATATCTTCTATTGCAGCGTTGGCAACTTCTTCTTTAGTGATAGCCTCCATTTGTCCAAGTGCTGTAAGTGCAGATAATTCATATAAAGAATAAACATGATTTTCTCCAGCTCTAACCACAGGAAATTCAAGATATTCATCGCTGATCCCTTTTGAATATGTAAGCTTTTCTCCATCTACAAGCTTCATTTTTTGAGGGTTATTAATCTTTTTAACCAAACCAACATCTGTTTCAATAGGTTCAAATTTGGTGCTATCGTAACCTACAAATGTTGCCGGAATTAAAAGACTTATATTATGATGTGTTGTATGAGATAAATTCCACAATAATTGATGTAAGACTCCAGCTGCCGATATTTTTCCCATCAAAGCAAACGATAATGATGATTTTGGGGTGTCTCCGTGAGTATAGGGCATATTCATGCCCATCCCACCTAAACCAGTTGTGGAAACTTTTAAATATTTTTTTACTTTAAAATCTTCCATAACCAATTTTAAAGAATACACAAAATTTACGGCTTTTGGCACAAAATCATTAAGGAGAATTTCTGCAGATGTGTTTACATCAATATTTGCACTTTTACTTACTTTACTTAATATCAACTCAGGTTTATAGTGATTACCTAATACCGTCCCAGAATTTATGGCATCTATTATTAAATCAGGGTTCCATTTTTGAACTAGTTTATATAAAGTTGATTTTTTTAATATCTCCGGGCCTAAATCGGAATAATAAAAACTTAATAATTCATCTTTATATTTTAGCTGTTCTTCCATTGTATTTAATTTGTTAAAATCAAAAGGTAAAAATACATCACCATATGAAGGGATTAATTCAATATTTTTACAATACTCAGAAAAATACTTGCAACAATAACCTGATTCAGTTTTTGTTAAATTGTGTAGAATAATTCTTTCAGGATTTTGTTCTATAATTCTTTTTGTTATTGCTTTCCCTATTTGTCCAACGCCTAAAACTAAAACCGTTTTCATTTTTTATAAGCCTCTACTTTCAAAAAAATTAAGATCAACCACCAAATTTTTTCTTTTCACACGCAAAAAAAGTTTCAACACAAAGTAAAAATAATATTTTTCAATTCTCTCAAAATTTTATCTTTCACTTCCAGTACAAAAAATTACATATATTTATATTTTAATTTCTTCGCTATAAATATTTTGTCTAATTTTGTCATAGTAAATAAAAACTTTGCAAATCGCTTAATACGAAAGAAAAAACATTCAACTTCGTTGCGACGTTTGTAAAGTTTTGTGCCATATTGCCAAGGAAGTTTTCTATTTTTCCTCGGAGGAACAATAGAAATAAGCCCTTGTATGAGTGCAAGGGCTTAAAGTTTTGTTATCTTCGTAACCACAGTCCATAAACAAATATCACCCGACTTTACAGCTAAACGACTCGATAAGTCTTGGTCCTTCTGGTGCATCGTGACGGTTTCCTGCTGAAAGTTGAATTTTCAAGGCAAATTTTTCAGATACACAAGCTGCGTGTATCTTCGTTGTTCCTCCCTTTTTTGAGCGACCAATACTTTTCATTACTTATTTTTCTAGCTACGGAGGCATTAGGATAGCCCTTAATGCTAGTGTCATCCAAGCACAAAGCTTCACTTTGAATATCGATAAATTTCTGCTTTTGAAGCTC
>CAJJXN010000081.1 GCA_905197115.1 uncultured Bacillota bacterium
TAAACTTATCTTTTATAATGCGAATATATGGATCCTCCAATATTTCATACAATCCCTTTTGAGGTTTTTTCTTATGAAAAAGTTCTTTGGAAAAATTATTAACTATATCAAAAATACGGCATGGATTCAACCATTACTCATCGTATGTGTTATCTTTTTAATTTTATTTTTATTACAACCTATCGCAAATGGAATTGGTAGTATCGTATCTTGTATTGGTGATAAAAATAGTATGACAGAAATTTCTTATAAAGAATACACAGAAAAAGTGACAGCTTCTCAAAAAGGAACAGATTCTGATCCGATTGAATTTATCGTTGTATTTACACAAGACACTTGTGAACATTGTAAAGCTATTAAACCTTACATCAACCACTATGTTAAAAAGAATAAAGATGTTACCATTTATAATGTTGATGTAACATTTAACTCTAAAAAACATCGTTTCAATGATAAGACAATTAAAGGTAGTACAGTACATGATGGTTTGGGACAATTAGATGCTCGTATTAATGAATATTATCAAGCAAATCCATCTAAAAATAGTGTGAATGCAGAACCAGACTTAAGCAGTGAATTAGTATTACTTGGAACTCCTACTTTCATTTGGTATGTAAATGGTTTAGAAGTTCGTATCGACGTTAATCCTGATACACCAGAAAATAATGCTTCATTCAGTGAATGGATTAAATTCCCTAAAGTAGAAGATTATGCTGACTGGTCTGAACCATTTGTTGCAAGCAAATTATTAAATAACTAAAAAATAATAAGCCTCTTTTAAGAGGCTTTTTTAATTACTTAAATAAAAAAATTAATGTATTTTTAAAAAAATCATGCTATACTTTTAACAACTTAGAAAGGATAATTAAATATGAAAAAGAAAATTACTTATAATTTAAAAAATATTTTAAATGACAATGAAGTTGTTTTATTCACACCTGAATATGAAAATGTTTGTACTCCAGTGTCAAATAAAAAAGAAGTTGTATTGGTTTATAATAAAAATACATGGATAGTAAAAGAAATTTATTTTGATGGAAATCACAAAATTCCCTTAAATGGATGCATTCTTTCATGCCCAGCAAATCAAATTTTAGATTTAAAAATTCAAGAAGAAGTAGACATAGAAAATTATACATACATTTTCTATGCGAATGCTCTTTTAAACACAAATGGAAAAAGATGTGCAATTCATCGTTATAATGGTCGTCATTATGCAAATGAGATCGTTTTATTAGATCGTAAATATTCTATTTTTACTCATGTTTATCAAAACTATAATGAAATGACTATTAAATTAGATTCTACAGTTAGAGGATATGTTGTAAATAGTTTAAAACATAAAAATTATCATCAACCATTAGGAAGAGAAATTGATAAAGGTAGTTTTGTAGTTTTATGTAATGAATCAAATACAACATTTATGGAACGTTTTAAAGAAAATGAAGAAGTATTTTTTGAAATACCATTTGTCGTAGAAAATAAAAATATTACATTTAAGTATACCGCTTATAACCCTGCTCCTCAAAAGAAAGTAAATTTTGATGCAACTTACTTTGCTTTTAGAGCTCCAGATACTTGCATGATTTATGATATTGATGGTTTTAGTGTTAATAAACAAACAAGATTAACAGGAACAAATGTTTGGGGTTATGAAATTGGAGTAGATGAATATGGAACAATTGTGGATGCAAATGTAAATGTAAAAATACCACAAAATGGTTATGTAATAAGTGGAGTAAGCGACTATTATCCAATTTTAAGAAATGAATTTAAATTAGGTGGTAAAGTTATTTTAGATAAAGAAAAACAAGAAGTGCATTGCCATATAAACTTTGCTGATTCTTGTTTATACCAATATGAAAAAATGTATGAAGAAGTTTTAAATGTTCAACAAAAAGTGAAGCAACTTTATGATTTGGATAAAGAATTAATTCAAAAATATGTCGATAAATTTGAGATTATCCATGAAAAAATGAAGAATCGTAAATTAATGATTGAGCATAGCCAAGGACATGAAAAAGAATATCATCTAAATCGCTTAGATCAATATTTTAATCGCGCTTGTGATTATTATCATCAAATTTACAAATTAGGAATCGAACCAAGTAAAGTAGAATTGAGAGCTTGCTGGCATGAACCACATGAAAAAACATTACAAGAAGTTTGCACCACATTAGATACTTTAAAAGCTTCTAATTTCAATGAATTAATTGTAGGTGGAGTCATGCAAGGTGGAGTTATTTTTAAATCAGACAAATACCCTCTAAATGATTTTGTAAAAGGTTGGTTTGGAGACGAATATCAAGATGATTATTTACTTTGCTTAACTAAAGAAGCGAAGAAAAGAAATATTAAAATTCAAGTTAGTTCTGACAATTTCTTTGCAGCCCCATTTTTCCTTAAAATGGATGAAGCAAAATATTCTCAATTATTAGCGGTTGATTATCATGGAAATATTGGACAAAGAAATCATGGCGAAATCACTTTATTCTTTGACCCTGCTAATTCACAAGTTCAAGATTTAATTTTAGATATTTATAAAGAAATGCTAGATAAATATGAACTATCAGGACTTCAACTTGATTATATACGTTATTGTATCGGAAATGATTCTTATTTAAGTGCATTTGGCTATAATCAAGATACAGTTGAAAGATTTAAAAATGAATATCATTATGATGGAGATATTAGAGAACTAGTAAAAGATACAAAAATTTATGAAGATTTTTGTGAATTTAGAAGAAAAGAATTATCTAAATTTGTCAAACGTGTACGCGATTTATTAAACCAATATAATAATGTACAACTTACAATTGCCGTAGTTTCTGAATATGAAATAGCAAAAAGCAGTAAGCTTCAAGATTGGACAACGTGGGCAAAACAAGATTTAATTGATGGTATTTATTTAATGGCTTATCATTTAGGAGATGAACCCGTTTATAATGATTGTATAAGTGCTAAAAAACTAGTAGAGGATCATGCTTTCGTATATGGAGGAGTAGCGCCTATTTTTAATGGCTCAAATATTAATTTAGTGTTGGAACAAGTAAATGCTACAAAACAAGCAAAAGCGGATGGTTTTTCTTTGTTTGCATTCCATAGTTTCCAAGGTCGACCAGATTTATATTATTATTTTAATAATAATGGACCATATAAAAATGAAGCGATTCCAACCTATGAGAAAAAAGATGTTGTAATTAATGCTTATTGTGAAGAATTAAAAGATCGTTTTAATCGTCTTTATAAAGAAAATAATTATATGACGCAATATGAATTGGATCAATTTATAAAACAACTTTTAAATGCTTCTAATGTAGAAGAAGTGGAAGCAATTGAATATATTGCTCATCCTTTTGTCCGTATTCACATTGATGAATTAAAAGAAAAAGTAAAACGATATTTGTCTGTGCAAATAAGAAAAAATAGAATATAAAAAGAAAAACTCGGTCAAACCGAGTTTTTTAATGCTCTAACTTATTTACAAAAGATAAATTAGGATAATTTTGTTGTCTTAAAGCTTCATAAACAATAATTGCTACAGTATTTGAAAGATTTAAACTTCTTGCATTCTCATCCATTGGAATTCGAAAAGCCGTGCTCGCATATTTTTGTTTAATGGCATCTGGAAGTCCTTTGCTTTCACCACCAAATAAGAAGAAATAATCTTGGTTGGGGTTACTACAATCAATATCACTATGTGGGATATGACCAAATCGGGTTAAAATAAATAGATATTCAGGATGATTTTTTTCGATAAATTCATCAAAATTTTCATAAATTTCATACTTGAAATCTTTTAAATAATCCATTCCTGCTCTCTTAAAAGACTTTTCATCTAATTTAAAGCCTAATGGTTTAATTAAATGCAATTTAGATTTCGACGCCATGCAAGTACGCATGATATTTCCAGTATTTGGTGGAATTTCGGGTTGAAATAATACAACGTGATTCATGTTACATTTCTACATTGTGATAAACATCTTGAACATCTTGCGCTTCATCTAACATATTAAGCATACGTTGAAATTTTTCCATTTGTTCATCATCTAATTTAACAGTTTCATAAGGTAAAACAGTGGTTTCTGCCATTACAAATTCAGTAATATTTGCATTTTCAAGTGTTTCTTTTATTTTGTTTAAATCACTTGGTGCCGCATAGATAACAATATTCCCATCTTCTTGTGTTACATCCGTGATGTCTGCATCCGTTTCTAAAAGAATTTCGAGTGTTTCATCAATTGTTTTTCCACTAAATTCAATAATTGCTGTGTGGTTAAATAAATGTGAAACACATCCCGTCACACCTAGTTTTCCACCAACTTTTGTAAAAGCAGAACGAATTTCAGATACTGCACGATTTACATTATCCGTTAAAGCTTCAACAATTACGCAACAATTACCAGGACCATAACCTTCATAGCGTGAACTAGTTAAAGCTTCTCCGTTTCCACCTTTTGCTTTATTAATGGCATTTTCAATAACATGCGAAGGAACTTGTGCTCTTTTTGCTTTTTCAACTGCACTACGAAGAGTAGTGTTCATTTTTACATCAGGTACACCACTTTTTGCAGCCATATAAACTTCACGACTAATACGATTATATAAAGCTGATTTTGCTGCTGCTGTTGCAGCCATTGATTTTGCTCTTACTTCATGTGCTCTTCCCATTTTTATCATTTCCTTTCTTATTTATAAATAATTTCATCTACTAAAAACGATTGATTGATGTATTGACCACATAATAATACATAATCATCTAATTCAAGTAAAAATTGAAGATATTCATTTTCAAATTGAGAATTATTAAACTTTTGTAAAACTTTTAAAATTAAAGGGTGTAATAAATAAAATTCGCAAGCTAAAGAATGCCCACATAAAGCTACATAGCCATCCTTAGATTTTACTTTGCTTGATAATTTTTCTTTAAACTCTTGCATTTTTTTAACATCTCGAATATCAAATTGAAATGCTTGCTGTTTTATTGAAAATTGAAATTGAACGAGTATTTTCATAATAAAATGAAGAGAAACAGATAAATTCAAAATTGAGTATTTAGCTAATAAAGCGATAATTTTGCCTAATGAAGCCTCAAGATATTGAAGATCATAAATTAAATCTTGGTTTTGTTCATTCAAGGTTTTCACTCCCTTTAATTTTGAAAGTTAGAGTTGGCAAATGCCAACTCTATCTTAATTATTCAGCCATTTTTTTAAGTTTATTCCAACGTCTCATAGAGTAAGCTTTGTTTGCGTCTAATAAAGCTTGAGCATTTTCTGGATTAATCTTAGGTAATTGATTGTAACGTGTTTGAGAGAGAATGTAATCAAAGTATTTGTCAAAGTTAGGTTCTTTGCAATCAATTTGTAATGGATTCTTACCTTCTGCTTCTAAACGTGGGTCGAATCTAAAGATTGGCCAATAACCACATTCTGTTGCATCACGTTGAGATTTTTGATGGTTAATTAAACCACCTTTAATACCATGTTCAATACATGGAGAGTAAGCAATAATCAAAGATGGACCATTATAAGCTTCAGCTTCTTTTAATGCTTTAATCGTTTGGTTAATATTTGCACCCATAGAAATTTGAGCTACATATACATGACCATAAGCCATTGCAATCGATGCTAAGTCTTTTTTAGCAGTCTTTTTACCAGCAGCTGCAAATTTAGCAATTGCGCCTGTTTGAGTAGATTTAGAAGCTTGACCACCTGTGTTAGAATAAACTTCGGTATCAAGAACTAAAATGTTAATATTTTCATTGCAAGCTAATACATGATCAAGTCCACCATAGCCGATGTCATAAGCCCAACCATCTCCGCCAAAAATCCAAATAGACTTTTTACTTAAATAATTTTTATTTTTTAACAGTTTCTTTGACAATAAATTTACTTTTTCATTTTTATCAGATGTTTTTTCAAGTATTTCTAAAAGTAATTTCGTTGCGATTTTATTTTTCTCG
>CAJJXN010000082.1 GCA_905197115.1 uncultured Bacillota bacterium
ATGCGTCCTTAGAAATAAGGGCGCTTTTTTATTAAGGAGGAATAGTATGCAATACAATCATTTAATTATTGAAAAGAAATGGCAAGAAAGATGGGAAAAAGAAAAAGTTTTTAAAACGGATGTCTATGATTTTTCAAAACCAAAATATTATATTTTAGATATGTTTCCTTATCCATCTGGAGCAGGGTTACATGTAGGACATCCTGAAGGATATACAGCAACAGACATTTTAGCACGAATGAGAAGAATGCAAGGCTATAATGTTCTTCACCCAATGGGCTGGGATGCATTTGGATTGCCTGCCGAACAATTTGCGATTAAAACGAATAATCACCCTGGCGATTTTACATATAAAAATATTGCAACCTTTAAAAAACAAATTCAAACTTTAGGATTAAGTTATGATTGGGATCGTGAAATTGCAACAACAGACCCCCACTATTATAAATGGACACAATGGATTTTTACTAAGCTTTATGAAAAAGGACTTGCTTATATTGAAGAAAAGCCTGTTAATTGGTGCGAAGAACTCGGAACTGTTTTAGCTAATGAAGAAGTCATTAATGGTGTATCCGAAAGAGGCGGTTATCCAGTTGTGCGTAAACCAATGAAACAATGGGTTTTAAAAATCACAGAATATGCAGAACGTCTTTTAGAAGATTTAGATACACTTGATTGGCCTGCAGCAACAATAGAAATGCAAAAAAATTGGATTGGAAAAAGCGAAGGTGCTGTTGTAACTTTCAAAGTAGCTGATTCAAATGATACTTTTGAAGTATTTACAACACGGGTAGATACTTTATTTGGTGCCACTTATTGTGTATTAGCTCCTGAACATCCACTTGTTGAAAAAATACAAACAGAAGATCAAAAACAAGAAATAAAAAAATATATTGAACTTTGTGCTTCAAAATCAGATTTAGAAAGAACAGAATTAAATAAAGATAAAACAGGTGTTTTCACAGGTGCTTATGCGATTAATCCACTTAACAATAAAAAAATACCAATTTATATCGGCGATTACGTTTTAGCATCTTATGGAAGTGGAGCGGTTATGGCTGTACCAAGTCATGATCAAAGAGACTACGAATTTGCCAAAAAATATAATTTAGAAATGATTCAAGTCATTGAAGGTGATATTTCCAAACAAGCGTATGTAGAAGATGGAAAGCATATTAATTCTTCTTTTGCAAATGGGATGAATATTAAAGAAGCCAAAAAAGCAATAACAGATTATTTAGTTTCTATTCACGCAGGTCATAAAAAAGTGAATTACAAATTACGCGATTGGTTATTTTCAAGACAACGTTATTGGGGAGAGCCAATTCCTGTTGTCCATATGGAAGATGGAAGTATTCATTGTTTAAGTGAAGATCAATTACCACTTCAACTTCCAGCCTTAGATGAATATAAACCTTCAGGTAGTGTAGAATCTCCTTTGGCCAATGCAAAAGATTGGTTATATGTAGAAATTGACGGTAAAAAGGGAAGAAGAGAAACAAATACAATGCCACAATGGGCAGGATCATGTTGGTATTATCTTCGTTATATTGATCCTAAAAATGACAAAGCGATTGCAGATCCAAAATTATTAAAGCATTGGCTTCCAGTTGATTTATATGTTGGTGGTGCAGAACACGCTGTATTACATCTACTCTATGCTCGTTTTTGGCATAAAGTATTATTTGACTTAGGAATTGTAGATACAAAAGAACCTTTCCAAAAATTGTTCCATCAAGGAATGATTCTTGGTGAAAACAATGAAAAAATGTCTAAATCTAGAGGAAATGTCATTAATCCAGATGACATTGTAAATGAATATGGTGCAGATACTTTAAGAATGTATGAAATGTTCATGGGACCACTTGAAGCTTCTCTTCCTTGGTCGACAAAGAACTTAGAAGGTAGTAGAAGATTTATTGAACGTGTTTATCGTTTATTTATGGACAATGAATTTTGTGTTAAAATTAGCGAACAAAACGATGGTTCTTTAGATAAAGTTTATCATAAGACTGTTAAAAAAGTAACCGAAGATTTCCAAAATATGCAATTTAATACCGCTATAGCACAAATGATGATTTTTATTAATGAAGCCTATAAAGCACCAAGTATTTATAAAGAATATGTTCTTGGCTTTATTAAATTAATGTATCCTGTTACTCCTCATGTATGTGAAGAAATGTGGGAACACTTTAATCATCAAACAACCATTACTTATGAACCTTGGCCAACTTATGACGAAACAAAAATTGTCGATGATATGGTAACCATTGCCGTTCAAGTGAATGGAAAATTACGTACAACTTTACAAGTTGAAAAAGATACTCCTTCTGATAAACTTCAAGAGTTAGCTCTTATAACCGAAGAAGTTAAACGTCATACAGAAAACAAACAAATCAAGAAAGTGATTGCAATTGTGAATAAAATTGTCAATATCGTGGTGATTTAATATGACACATATTCCTTTTCAAGCCAGTCCTTATTGGACTTCTCATTTACTTGAACTTTATCAACAAGACATTCAAAATGTTGATGTTGTTTTCTTGGGTGATTCTATTACTGAAATGTTTCCAACCAATCAAATGTTTAAAGATTTTTCAAGTGCAAATCGAGGTATTCAAGGAGATCTATCTTTAGGAATTAATATCACTATGGAAGAAAGAGTTTGCAAATTGAATCCTAAAGTGCTTTATTTAATGATTGGAACGAATGATATTGCTTATTGGGGTTATAGTACAGACTTAACCATTGAATATATTCATGATGGTTTAAATTATGTTCGCCAACTTAATAAAGATTGTAAAATTATTTTATGTTCTGTACCTCCATGCTGTTATTATAAAGGAAATCATATTGTTCATGATCAAAGTCAATATCGACCTATTCATAAAATTCTTGAATTAAATGAAAAAATCAAACAATATGCTGCAGATCATGATGACATTACTTTTTTTGACGCATATACGTTATTAGCTGATAAGAATCAATCTTTGCCTTTAAATTTAACAGTAGATGGCTTACATTTAAATCAAGATGCTTATCAAATTTTAGTAAAAGAATTAAATCCTCTTATTTTATCTTTATTAAATAAATAACGACAAAAAAAGCCTCATTTAAGAGGCTTTTATTTTATTTTTTATTCATCATCATCCGAAGTAATTAAAGATGAAAACTCATCAAATTTTTGAGCTTTTTCTTCATCTTCTTCTGAAACAAACAAATCAGTATCTTCATCTTCTTCTGTTTCAGAATCAAATTCATCATCTAATTCTTCTTCATCTTCTTGATAAATATCATTCATATCGATATGAACTTTATCATAAGGAACTCTTTCACGTAGTTCCCACTTGTTATCCCCTACATTCACAAAACGACCATCAATTGTGATATTGGTATAAAAATAAGAAATAAGCTTATCTGCTTCTTCTTGTGTTGGAAGTTGTAATTTTTCTACAACTTTATCCCATAAATCATAAAATAAAATCGGTTTCTTATGGGCTTTCATAATGCCATAAGCTACATCTGTCATTGATTCATTTCCTGTCATATATTTTCCCTCTTTTTCTTTTACATTTGTTGTAAGGCTTCTACACCTATTAATTGTAACCCATTTTTAATTACAATTCTACAAATATTTACTAACATTAATCGTTGTGAAGTAATTTTTGTTTCATTTTCATCAATTACTTTACATTCATTATAAAATGCATGGAAATATTGTGCAAGTGTATATAAATAATTTGTTATCTTATAAGGCGCCATGGTTAATCCTGCATCTAATACATTTTTTTCAAATTCATTAATATGTTTTAATAATTGAATTTCTTTTGAGGATTGAAGTAATTGACAACTCGTATCTAAAGATAATTTCTTCTCTGTTGCAATTTTTAAAATTGAACAACAACGTGCATGCGCATATTGGATATAATAAAGTGGATTTTCATTATTCTTTTTAATTGCATCATCTATGTTTAAATCCATATGAGTAGCAATATTTTTACTTGCAAAGAAATAACGAGCCGCATCCACACCTATTTCTTCATATAAATCTTTAAGTGTATAAGCTTTTCCTGTTCGTTTTGACATTTTTAATTCTTTACCATCTTTTATTAAACGAACCATTTGTTGAATGATTACTTGAATTTGTTCTTTTTTGTAACCAAGTGCGGTAATCGCCGCTTCTAAACGTTTAATATATCCATGATGATCTGCTCCTAAAATATTGATTAAAAAGTCAAAGCCTCTTTCTAACTTATATTTATGATAAGCAATATCAGGAACTAGATAAGTATAACTTCCATCTGATTTTTTAAGAACCCGATCTTTGTCATCTTCAAAAGCCGTCGTTTGAAACCAAATGGCCCCTTCTTTTTCATAAGTGTATCCTTTCTTTTTTAAATAAGGAATGACTTCATCTACCCAGCCTTTTTTATAAAGCATTCTTTCACTCGTAAATACATCAAATTTTACTCTAAAGGTTTCTAAATCTTGAATAATTTTTTGAAGTTCTTTTTCAATTCCAATATTTTTAAAATATTCTAATGATTCGTTTAACAATGAATCCCCATATTGATTTTTTAATTCTTCAGCAATGGAAATAATATCTTGACCATGATATCCATCTTCTGGAAAAACTGCTTCTATTCCTAACGCTTGTTGATAGCGAGCATATAAAGATTTCGCTAAATTATTAATTTGATTTCCAGCATCGTTTACATAATATTCACGAGTCACATCATACCCAATGGCTGATAAAAGACGACAAATACAATCGCCAATAGCCGCTAATCTTGCATGGCCTAAATGTAAATCTCCTGTTGGATTAGCCGAAACAAATTCAATATTATATTTTTTGCCTTGTCCATAATTGCAAGACCCAAACTGATCTGCATGATCATTAATTTTAGATATCAAACTATCAAAAGAATCCATTGAAACAAAGAAATTTAAAAATCCAGGAGCAGCAATTTCAACACGGGATACTTTAGCTGCTTCTAAATTAAAACAAGAAACAATTTCTTTTGCGATATCTAAAGGATTTCTTCTTAACGCTTTCGTTAATTTCATTGCAATATTACTTGCATAATCCCCCTTAGTTGTATCTTTTGGTATTTCAACCACAAATGAAACATCAACTGGAAAATTTGCTTTTTGTAAAGCATTTACTAATTCATTACGAATCAACTCGTTTATATTCATTTTTTCACCTACTTACAAAGTCGTTTATTATTATAACAAAATAATAATAATATTTGTATTATTTTTTAAGTATTGGAGAAACTTTTTTTAGGTGATATGATGAAAAAGGTTTTAAAATGCTTAATTTGTTTAAGTTTACTTGATATTTTAATAGGTTTGTATTACTTTACATGCTTAATCATGCCTAAATTACAACTATATAAAAGTAATGATATTTCGATTTATGATCATTCAAATAATAAAATCATACAAACGCATGCAAATAAAATGGGCGAATATGTATCTTTAAAAGAAATGAGTCCTTATCTTCCTATGGCCTTTGTTGCCGCAGAAGATCATCGTTTTTATGACCATTATGGTTATGATTTAAAAGGGATAACTCGAGCTTTTATTAGTACTGTGTTTAAAAAGAAAACACAAGGAGGATCTACGATTACTCAACAATTGGCAAGAACGCTTTATTTAAGTAATGAGAAAACTTTCTCAAGAAAAATCCAAGAAGCTATTCTTACCGCTCGAATTGAAACAAATTACTCTAAAGATGAAATTTTAGAGCACTATTTAAATTGTATTTATTTAGGTCATGATTTATATGGCGTTGCAGCAGCTTCTACTTATTATTTTAATAAAAATTGCAAGGATTTGTCGATAGATGAAGCCGCTTTATTAGCTGG
>CAJJXN010000083.1 GCA_905197115.1 uncultured Bacillota bacterium
TTGACAGCCATTAATAATGTAATCGATTCCATTATTTTTTAAAGTACTTAAAAATAAGTAGTTTAATTTTTTATAATAATTTGCATTATTAATTCTATTATTACAATTGATTTCTATGGCTTTTGCAAATCCGACAATTAGTGGGGTATTAGAAGTTCCTGCACGCTTGCCGAATTCTTGACTTCCACCATCCAGTAAGTCAATTATGTGTGTACCATGTTTTATGTATAATAAACCAATTCCTTTTGGTCCGTGTATCTTATGTGAGCTAATTGTTAATAAATTAGGCCTAATTTTTTTTACATTTGGCACGAACTGTGATAAAGCTTGAACAAAATCAACATGATATGCAATATTATTTTTTCTTGCAATTTTAGAAATATCTTCAATAGGCTGAATACAACCCGTTTCATTATTAACTGCCATTACAGAAATTAAAATAGTTTTATTTGTGATAAGTTTTTCAATACTAGACACATTTACATGTCCATCTTTTTGTGGCTTAACATAGCTTATATTAAAGCCTATGCTTTTAAGAAATTTCGCCGATTCTAGAATGCTATCATGCTCAATAGCCGATATTATTATATGGTTTCCTTTATTCTTATTTGCTAAAGCATATCCCTTTATTGCCCAATTGTTAGCTTCGGAACCACAACTTGTAAAGAATAATTCATTTGGTTTACAATTAAAATCCTTTGCTATTGTTTCTCTCGAATTTGCTATGGCTTTATTGCATATTTGGCCTATCTGATGTAAAGAATTAGCATTTCCGTACTTTTCAGAGAAATATGGGAGCATTTCTGTGAGAACCGTTTTATTAACCTTTGTAGTTGAAGCACTATCTAAATATATAATTTTTTTATCCATATTTAATATTATAGCATAAAAGTATTTTTTTTTGTAATTTTTATAACAAAATATTAAAAAAATTTTTAGATTTTCAAGTAATTTGAAATGGTAAATTTTCCATTTCAAATTATATATGAAAAATAGTAATGTTTTTCTCTTGCTATATTAGAACAGATGTTCTATACTAAAAACATAAGTGAACAGATGTGTTCATTTATAAAAGGAGAAAGGTTTATGAAGGTTATTGATGAGAACAAAGTTAGTCATGTACTTGATTTCATTAAGACTTTTCAAGTAAGAGAAGGTAGGTCTCCATCTTATAGGCAAATTGCTCATGCAGCCCGTTTCCCAAGCTTAGCAACTGCTCAAAAGTATGTGAAGATTTTACAAACTCGTGGTCTTATTGAAAGAAATGATTTAGGTCGAATTGTAACCCCAACAAGATTAGAAACTGGTAATACTATTGTAGCCCCATTAGTAGGACAAGTTGCTTGTGGTAAACCAATACTAGCAGAAGAGAATATTGAGGGAACATTTGCATTGCCAACTCAAATATTTGGTAATGAAAAGGTAATGCTTTTGCATGCCAAAGGCGACAGTATGATAGGTGCTGGAATAAATGATGGAGATTTGATAGTTGCAACAATTACAAACTATGCTGATGATGGAGAAATTGTGGTTGCTTTAATAAATGACTCTGCAACAGTAAAAAGATTGTATCGAAAAAATGGTTATGCAATTCTTCATGCCGAAAACCCTAAATATGACGACATTATTACAAAAGAATTAATCATACAAGGAGTGGTTAAACACGTTATTCATAATTTTTAGTTTAGGAGGCGAAACTTGATGGAACAAAAAATGAAATGCCCATATTGTGGTCGTTGTATTGGTTTTGTTCAATCAACAGATGATGAAAATAGTGTTTTTTCTATCACAAAGAGCGAACCAAAAATTGTTGGTAAAAAACAAAGAACATTTCATTGTACTTGTCAAAGATGTAAAGCAGAAGTTTATATCTTGATGGGTTTTAAAAATTAATAAATAGTTAGTAGGCCATTGTGCTTCAAAAAGATAGGAATTTTTGTAGCACGGTGGCCATTTTTATTTTTTACAAATAAAAAAACATTGTCTTACAAGAAAACAACTAAGTGCCTAAAAGACCACCTAGTTTTATATATAATTAATATTTATATATTATTTTTTCTTGTTAGATAATTATATAATTTGGTCCATGAACCTTAATGCTATGGAAATCCTTATTCCCAAACGGCATTAAGGTTTTTTATTTGTTAGAAAAAATCTTCAAAAAATTAAAAAACTTTTCCCGCGTCACACAATGGGTGTGATGCGACCTTGTTAAAGTATGGGTGTCAAAACAAAAAGAAAGGAGGTGAGATAGCGAATGGATTTAAAAAAATCAAGTATAACTGCTGATATTTTAAATATTTTATCTGATTGCAAGGTTCATACGTTGCAAGAAATTGCAGATGAAGTTGAAGTCCATAAAAATACAGTAGCAAAACATATTCAATCATTATCATATCGCTATCCCATCAATACTTTTTGTGGAGGCATAAATCGTGGCGGTGTGTGCTTGGATAAAGGTTATGTACATCAAGGAAAGGTTTTAACAAACGATGAACTGCAAGTCATCAACAAAGCTCTTACATTGTTGCAGAAATCTAAGAGTGAAGATGTTGACCAAGAATTGATTGCTAACCTGATTACAAGATTTACATATAATGACCACAAAATTTAGGAGTAAGAAAATGAAAATTGAATATTTAGATAGAATAAATGCAAAAGCAAAAGTTGAAGTAAAAGTAAGTGCAAAGGTGGCTCACATTTTAGAGGAAGATAAAGAATATTTTAAGCCACTAAGTAAAGAAGAAATTGAAAACCTTTCAAAGAGAAAGCAAAATAAGTATTACCAACAAGAATTTGAAGCAGGATTTCGTTCGTTAGATGAAATAATGGATAATGGATTTCAACCATCAAGTTCATCTTCAATAGAAAATGAGTTTGCTAGACAAATAAGAGAAGAAAGATATTTTAAAAGTAACGAATACAAAGCATTTAGAAAAAAATTACTATTAGAAATTAAAAAGCAAATGCCAAAAATGTCTGAAAGTGTAAAAAATGCTATGTATTTAAGATTTTTCAAAAACTTGTCAATTGGTGGGGTTGCAAGAGAATTAGGCATATCAAAAGGTGCTGCTCAAACAAGTATACAAAGAGGTTGCAAATACATTAAAGACTTTTTAGATGCAGACATAAAATTTCAAAATAGAAAAGAAAGAGAAAAGTTTACAAAAAACAAATATTAAAAAAATTTTTAAAAATGGGGAGTGCCTAAAACCCTTATAAAATGGGGGTTTTAGCACATTAACTGTATTACGATTTCCTATATAAGTGTAGGGAAAAATGCAAAGGACAAGTTCGTATTTAGGCAAAAGATTAAAAAAAGAGATATGAATATTGAATTGCCCTTGGGGACGGTTTAACCTACAAAAACTAAATCATGATTTTAAGGAGAAGAAATGCAAGAACAATTCACAGTGAGAATTTACGATGTTGAACTCGTGAACAAAATTAAGGATTTGGAAAAGCAGTTAAGAAACATCTATCATTCAAAAAGAAATCCATTTTTAGTTGATTGTATTATTAAGGGAATGGAAGTTATTGAGAGAGATAGACTTGGAATTAAAAATCCAAAAGACCTAAAAGAACTTTATGATGAAGTTCATAAAACATTTGAGAAGTTGACTGAGCTTATGAGATTATGTGAAGTAACATCAAAAGAATGTATGGCAAACATTACAGTAAATCAAAAACTTTTAACAAATAACTACAATATGCTTCTTGGTTTGTCTGAAGAAGCACCAATTGATAGAGAAAGTGTTGAAGAAGGGATTTACGAAAAACTGCCAAATAGATTTGAAAAAATGCTAGAAGGTATTTTAGAAGATGTGCTTAAAGTTGTAACAAAGAAGAATAAATGAGTGTTCCAAATGTAAATTTTTTCATTGGCTATGCTTTGCCAGAAAGTAGAAAAGATATCTTGGAAGGAAAAGAGAAGTCCACAGAAAGACAATTTTATAGTAGCAATCAAAATCACGATTATGTGCAATATGTTGAAACAGGAAGTAAAGAAAAAATTGACTATGTAATGTATTCGGGTAACAAAGAAAAGAGCAAAGGTGTTTTTAATGAAAAAGGTTTTATGAGTAAATCCGAATTAAAAGAATTGCGTAATCAGCTTAGGGATACAGAAAGTGTTATTTGGCATGGTGTTATCTCATTTACTGAGGAATTTGGGAACACATATTGTGATACAACTGAAAAAGCTATTGCTATGATGAAAATGGAAATGCCAAAGTTTTTCCAAAAGGCTAATCTAAATCCTAACAATATCGTTTGGTATGCTGGATTGCATGAAAATACTGATAATAAACATATTCATTTTTCGTTCTTTGAAAAGTCCCCGCAAAGAATAAAAATTGGAAAAGAAAAACCGGTATTTTCTGATGGGCATATCAAATTAAAGGCTATTAACAGCACAAAGACATCAATGGAAATTAGACTTTTGAATATCTCAAAAGAAGTCTTTGAAAATAGACAACTTATGACACATCAAATAAAAGAAAAACTATCAAATGGAGATTATATGAAGCAAGTAAAAATCCTAATAGGCATTGTTCCAACAAAAGGAAGATTGTCTTATGATAGCGAAAATATGAAAGAGTATAAACCACAAATAAATCAAATTGTTAGAGAAATAATTAAATCAGATAATGACCTATACGAAAAATATACCAAGTTTGACAGGGTGTTATCCAAAAGAGATAAAGAAATTGAGAGAGTTTATTCTCAATTAAACCTTGATTATTCAGACAAACTTTTAAGAGATAAATGTATAAAAGATTTGTATCGAAGACTTGGTAATATTGTAATTCAAACAGCTAAACAAATCCGAATTGAACAACAAAAACAAGATAGAGATATAAAAAACAGGTTGGTTCAAAAAAGGATTGAAAAAAGAAAAAGACAAATTCTTTTAAAACGCTGTTTTCAGTTAAACGATATGGTCAATCGAGAAATTGTTAATTCATTTCAAGATTATCTTAGAAGGCTTGAACAAGCAAATTACAAGCGCTTGCAAGAAGAAGGATATTTGGATTGAAGATAGCAAAAAGAGTTATTTTATGCACGATAGGCCTAATGATTTGTTATTGTTGTGGTTACTTACTTAATATGTTCGTTACAAATCGCTTTGTGTTTGATTTCAAAATCACACCAGAGTTACTGATTGCAAAGAATACTTTTTTGTATGGATTTGAACTCTTTGCGGTCTTTATGGTTATCAATATCTTTAACTGGTATAAGGGAATAGGTAAAAATCCGAAGAAACTTATGCAAGTAAAAGATGGAAACCAAAATGAAATCTATACAGGACTTGAACAAGCTCATTTTGAAACGCAAAAAGAAATAGAAACCAACTTTAACACAGTAAGTTATGATGACTTGCCAAACCTTGACATTGAAGGAATACCAATTATTGCCGAAGAAGGAAAGAAGGATTATAAAATCACTTTTGCCAAACCGGCACACACACTTATTATCGGAACAACTGGTAGTGGTAAAACAACAACTTTTATCAATCCAACAGTTCA
>CAJJXN010000084.1 GCA_905197115.1 uncultured Bacillota bacterium
GAGCGATTGCGATTCGCCATTATCAAGTTCAAGTTCGTTTTGATAAAGAAGGACTTCGATTGTTTAAAAAAAATTATATCAATCGTCCTATTCCTTTAAAAATAGAAAACGATATTTATTTTTTTGAAGGAACATATCGTAATCTTTTTATTTATTTTGCACAATTTGGCTGTCATTGTGAAGTGCTTTTTCCTTACGATTTTATGATGGCGCTTAAAAAATGGTATACAAATGCCGCTAAAAAATATGAACAAATTGCAAAAATACAAAAAGAGAGCGAAAATCACTGAAACATTTCTTGCTAATTGTAAAAAATTTGCTATAATAAAAATAGCTATGATTATGGACATAGTTAATTTTTGTTATCATAGAGAAAAGGATCAAGGCTGAAAGTCCTTATAACCGAATTAATGAATTCACCATAGGAGCAACTTATTAATACTTAAAGGGCATACACAATGTATGAACTAAGGTGGTACCGCGCGCCATGCGTCCTTAGAAATAAGGGCGCTTTTTTATTTTAAAGGAGAATCCATATGTTAGAAAAACTAGAGCAATTAAAAAAGCAAGTTCATGAAAAAATCCAAAATTTACAAGGAATAAAACAACTTTTGGACTTAAAAGTAGAAGTTTTATCTAAAAAGGGAACGTTTTCTTCTTTTATGGAAGAGTTAAAAAAAGTTCCAAATGAGCAAAAGCCAACTTTAGGTCAAAAAATTAATGAAGCCAAAATGTATATTACTTCTTTAATCGAAGAAAAGAAAAATTTATTAGAACAAGAAGAGTTAAAAGCCAAATTAGAAGCAGAGAAAATAGATGTAACGCTTCCTGGCTATCAATACAAAACAGGTAGTAAACATCCTATGAATATCGTTATTGATGAAATCATTAATATCTTTTTACCTTTAGGTTATCATGTAGAAGAAGGTCCTGAACTTGAAAAAGATTATTATAATTTTGAAATGTTAAATATTCCAAAAAATCATCCTGCAAGGGGAATGCAAGATACTTTTTATATTACGGAAAATGAAATTTTAAGAACGCACACTTCTCCCGTTCAAGCAAGAACCATGGAAAAAAACAAGGAAAAGACGCCAATAAAGATTTTGTGTCCTGGAAAGGTTTATCGTCGTGACGATGATGATGCCACTCATTCACATCAATTCATGCAACTTGAAGCCTTAGGGATTGATAAAAATATTACAATGGCCAATTTAAAAGCAACGCTTGATTTAGTTGCTAAAAAACTATTTGGAGAAAAAAGAGAAATTCGTTTGCGTTCATCTTATTTCCCATTTACTGAACCAAGTGTAGAAGTCGATGTAAGTTGTAGTTGTAATAAAAAAGGTTGTCCAGTATGTAAAGGAACAGGCTGGATTGAAATATTAGGTGCAGGAATGGTTCACCCAAATGTTTTAAAAATGGGTGGTTATGATCCAGATGTTTATCAAGGATTTGCAATTGGTTTTGGAATTGATCGTATCACAATGCTTAAATATGGATTTGATGATATTCGTCATTTATATAATAATGATTTGCGTGTTATTACGCAATTTAATAAAGAAAGATAGAGGTGGGATAAATGAAATTTAGTTTAAATTTAGCTAAGCAATATATTGATTTAGAAAACATAACATTAGATGAACTTTGTCAAAAGTTATCTTTAGCCGGATTTGAAGTAGAAGAAGTTCTTCCTATGGCACAAGCCTCTCATTTAGTTATTGGTCAAGTAATGAGTTGTGAAAATCATCCAAATAGTGATCATTTGCACATTTGTAAAGTAAATATTGGTCATGAAATATTACAAATTGTTTGTGGAGCGCCAAATGTAGCAGTGAACCAAAAAGTAATTGTAGCTTTAGTAGGAGCTCATTTGCCTGCAAAAGATTTAATTATCAAAGATGGCGTAATTCGAGATGTTCCATCTCATGGAATGTTATGCTCTTTATTAGAATTAGGAGTAGATGAATCACTTTTAAGTGAACAACAAAAAAATGGAATTGAAATATTAGATGAAAATGCCCAAGTTGGTAATGAAAAAGTATTAGAATATTTAGGTCTAGATGATGTAATGATTGACATAAATGTTACCCCAAATCGTTGTGATGTTTTAGCTCTCAATTCTTTATTTATTGAAATGGGTGCAATTTTAAATAAAAAAGTGACACTTCCAGTGATTAAAGATGATTTTGTAGGTGAAAATCCTTTTACATGTAATAGCTTAGCGCCAAAATGTAACTATTTTAGCATTCGCAGTATTCAAGGAGTTAAAATTCAACATTCACCAAAATGGATGCAAGAAATTCTTCAAAAACACGATATTAAATCTATTAATAATGTCGTAGATATTGGAAATTATGTAACTTTAATGACAGGACAACCTTTACATATGTATGACGCCGATCAATTATTATCTAAAGACTTTGTAGTAAAAGATCATTATGAGGAATCTATTTTAGCTTTAGACAATAAGGAATATGAAATTCATGAAGATGATATTATTGTAACCAATAAAAATAAAGGGGTTTGTATTGCAGGTGTCATGGGAGATGCTTCAACCATGATTACTGAAAACACAAGAAATATTGCATTAGAGGCGGCTTTATTTGATGGTTTTCAAATATTGAATTCATGTAAACGTTATAATTTAATGACAACTGCTGCCACTAATTTTTCAAAAAAAGTTGTAGATGAATACAAAATGGCACAGGCAAGTGCTTTAGCTGCTAATTTATTAGTGGAATATGCTTCGGCTCAGTTTGTATCAAAAATAAATGAGTACAAATTCGAAGAAAAGCAAAAGAAAGTAATTGAAATAACCCTTGGTTATATTAATCAATATTTAGACACAAATTACACTAACCAACAAGTGGAAGAAGTCTTTCAACGTTTACAATTTCAATATGAATTAAAAGAAGAAGTTTACTTTGTAACGATTCCAACTTATCGCAATGATATGGAACAAAAACAAGATTTAGTAGAAGAAATTGTGCGCATTATTGGATTTGAAACAGTTCCTTTTAAAATGCCTGTTTTTGAAACCAAAGAAGTAGGTTTGACAGATACTCAAATTAAAAGAAATATCATTAAAAATTATTTATTAGATAATGGATTAAGTGAAACGTTATCTTATACTTTAATTTCTAAATCCAATGCTCTATACTATGATATTTTTGATAAAGAAGAATCTGTCGTATTGCCACATCCTTTAACAGTTGAAAAAGAATATTTACGTAAAAATTTAGTTTCAAGCATGCTTCAAACGATTTCTTATAATCAATCTCGTAAGATTGAAGAAGTAGCAATTTTTGAATTATCCAATGTGTATTCAAAGCAATCACAAAAAGAAAAATTAGGTATTGCCATTTCAAATGGTTTAAATCATACGCTTCATTTAAAAGATCGTGAAGTCAATTTTTATATGATGAAAGGACTTGTAGAAGGTTTACTTGCCCTATTTGGTATTGAAGCAAGTCGTTATGCATTTGAAGAATTACCTAAATATCTTCCAAATCAAAATGTTTTCCATCCAGGAAAATCTGCAGTATTAAAAATTAATGGACAAATTATGGGATATTTAGGAGAAATTCATCCAATAACGCTTAAAAAAGAAAATATTTCGAAAACAATCTACTTTGAATTAGATTTAACAAAATTTATGCAATTAAAAACAAGTAAGTTAAAATATACATCTGTTTCAAAGTTTCCTCCAATCCATCGTGACATTGCCTTAGTCGTAAAAAAAGATTTGCCGGTTATCCAAATTCTTAAAACGATTAAGAAAGCAGGAGGAAGTTTATTACAAACAGTAGATGTATTCGACGTTTATATGGGAGAAAATATTCAAGAAGGATATAAGTCAATTGCACTTAGTATGTCTTTTGTCGATACGACGAAAACATTACAAGAAAATGATATCAATGAAGTATTTAATAAAATCTATCAAGCATGTCAAAAAGATTGTGGAGCAGAAATTCGAAAGTAAACGATTTTAGTTGACAGTTTAGTAATTTATAAGTATAATTTATATGTTAATTTGTTTACCCAGGAGGTGTAATTATGGCAGTACCAAAGAGAAGAACATCGAAAACAGTGAAAGCAAAACGTAGAACCCATGATGCTCTAAAACCTGTTAACTTAAGTGTTTGTCCAAATTGTGGAGCAAAAATATTACCACATCATATGTGTAAAGAATGTGGACAATATGATGGAAAACAAATCGTAGCAAAAGACTAAAATAATGCTTAAAAAGATTGAAGAAAATTCAGTCTTTTTTTGTTTAATTTAAGATACTTTCGTGGTATGATATTAGAGAGGAGTTGATCGTATGGATTGTTCAAAAATGAATGAATACATCATTCACTTATTAGAAGAAAAAAAATTGACGTTGACCTCTTTAGCGAAATCGTTAAAAATGAATGTTGATGAATTAGCGGATGCTTTATCGAGTAATATAAACATTGAGTTGTATGATAAAATTGCGGAAGTTTTAAACGTAAGTATTGATACCATTATATTATGTAAGAAAAAAGGAAATAAAAAATTTATTGCAAAATTTGAAACCGCAATTAAAAATGGTCCAAGTGCGATTGCTTCTTTAAAAAATCAAGGAACAAATTTATTTGAACCAGATAGTTATGGAACTTATTTAATTGAATATGCCATGGATGCGAATGCCCTTAATTCTTTTTCTTATATTTTAGAAAATAATGGATTTCATTTGGCAGATGATAATTATTTAAAAAAGCACCCTCTTTTATCTACAAGTGACAAAGAATTATATTTTCGCGTTTTAATTTACATATTAAAATATCAATTGTCTAAACATTATTACTTAGTTTCTAAATTTGGGGTTTTAAATCATGGTTTATTTAGAGGCTTCAGTGATGAATATCGTTATATTTTCTTATACTATTTAAATAAAAACAAAATGGATAATGTACTCGATTTAGTTTTTTCTAAAAAGTATTATAAAATGAAATTATTTAAAATTGAAGATGACATTTTATCTTATTCTACATTAGCTGATTTTGTAATTGAATATCGATTGAATTATTTGGCTTCTTATTTAGGAAGAAACA
>CAJJXN010000085.1 GCA_905197115.1 uncultured Bacillota bacterium
AAAAAAAAAACCTAGTCCATCATCATAATTCCATGTAAAGGAAGCAACTAATTCAAGATTGTTGACAATTAGTTGCGTTTCTTCAAAAACTTCTCTTTTTGCGCATTCTTGAATGGTTTCAGTTTCAATTTTATGGCCTCCAACCGCATTCCATTGTCCCATAAAAGGTGGTTTATTTCGATTAATAAGTAAAAATTGATTATCTTTTTTTAGAAAGCATAATGATAATTGTTCTCTAGCCAATGGTAATATCCTCCTCTGGAAGTTGTCTTAAGTTTTTGACAACTTTTTTATCCATCCAAATAAGTAATGATGTAGAAACGCCTACATAACCGATAAACATAATAAAGATTAATATAATCTTTGATAAAACATTTAATGAATTAGTAATGCCTAAACTTAAGCCAGTGGTTCCAAAAGCACTTCCGACTTCAAATAAAACATTAGAAACGGTAAAGATTTCATTGTCATTATTAACGAGTAAAAGTAGTAATGTTCCACTAATCACAACGATTAAACTTGAAATAAAAACACTTAGAGCCTTATCCACTGTCTTTTTAGGGATTGAACGATTGCAGGTTTCTACACGATCTGCTCCCGTCGCAACGCTCTTAATTAAATAAACGACTAAAAAGAAAGTTGTACAACGAAGGCCTCCCCCAGTAGAAGATGGAGCAGCGCCAATACACATTAATAGAGTAAAGATTAAATTAGTTGAAGGTTGTAATAAGTTTAAATCAATGGTTGCAAAACCTGCATTTCGAGTAGAAACGGTTTGAAAGATGAGTGCAAATATTTTTTCCCCTAAATTAAATTGACTACTATATAATAAGCCATTATTATGAGGTGCTAACAATTCAGAAATAAATACGAAAATTAAACCGATAATACCAACAAAAAAATAAGATTTTATGCTAAATTTAGTAAATAATGAGAGTTGATAAAACTCTTTTTTTCTTTTGGCTTTAAAATAGTTTTTAAGATCATAAAAAATTGGAAAACCAATACCACCAATAATTAAGCAAATCATTGTAATAATTTGAATGTAATAATCTGATTTAAAAATAGCTAATGAAGAATTTCCAGGAAAAATATCAAATCCGGCATTATTTACAGAGGATACGCTATGAAAAATAGCAGTCCAAATAAGTTGAGGTGTAGAAGAAAACATTTCTTTATATTCAGGAACAAAATATAGACGTAATCCAATTAATAAACTAGCGATGACTTCTGTTATAAATAAAACACAAAGAGAAGTTTTAATTAACCCTACACTTCCTCCTAATTTGCCACTACCGCGTTCATTTGCGCCAATTAAACGTTCTTTTAATTTGATTTTTTTCCCTAAGAAAAGTAAGAACATAATTTTTAAAGTTAAAACTCCAATTCCTCCTATTTGAACAAGAAGCAAAATAATGAGTTGTCCAAAGAAACTAAATTGTGAACTTAATTGAAGTGTTGTTAATCCAGTATCGCTACAAGCTGAAGCGGAAATGAATAAAGAGTCAACAAAACTAATTTTATTCGATCCAGGAGTACTTGCAAAAGGCAATAATAAAAGCAGCGATCCCACAAGAATCGTAATAAGATATCCTTGAAATAAACGTTGTGCGACGGAATTACCTAAAAATATATTTTTAATTTTTCGCAAAAAAGCTCTCATTGATTTTTTCTCCTTTGCAATGGAATAAGAATATTATAATGAATTTGAAAGAAATTTACAATGTAGTCATTTAAAAAGGCTCGTTAGAGCCTTCATATACTTAACTATTTGCTTTTGGTTTTGCTGGCACTGGATTTTCTTTCATCAATTGTACTAAATCTTTATAAGAATTTCTCCAATTAATTTCTGTGTCTCTTAAAGAAATGGCAATTAAACGATTAGAATGGTCAATTGCAGCTTTTATTTCTTCTTGAGGATTTTCTAATTGAATGGTACCATCTAATTTTTGGAAAGTAGTAAATACTTCTTCAAATAATTTTGTAATGCTTTCATCATAATTTGAATATTTTGAACGATTAAAATTATAAGCAGCAATTAAACCTTTTAAAATATTTAAAATATATTTATTTTCGTAAGAATTATTATCTTTTGTTTGTTGTAGTGTGTCTTTATAATTTTTATCTTCAGTTAAGATTTCATTATAAACGATAAATAAGAATAATACTCTAAAGAAATTTTCAGATTTTTTAACACAATTTAAAACAATATCATCGAGTAGATTTTTTTCTTGTAAAGTTTTTACAAATCCTCCAATAATATCGGTAACTGTTTGATGATTTTTGATAATTTCTTCAAGTAATTCTAATTTTTTATCAGGATCTACTTTGTAATTATCAAAGGAAACATAAAATTCTTTATCATAAATATTTTCAAAGAATTTAGTTAAAGCATCATAGTATTGCTTTCCAGATTCATTTGGATTTTCAATTAAAAATTTTGCAATAAAATGATCTTTTTCAAGTAATTGCTTTACCATTTGCTTTCTACTTTCAAAAGCATTTTCCTTTAATTGTAAAGGCGCATGACAATACTCTAAAGTGTCACGAATGACAAAACTTAAATGTAAAAGTTCGATGATTGAATAATTTTCTGTTTTCATTAAAAGACCTCCATAACTGATTAAATATATTATACTCTTTTTGAAATTAAAAGAAAAGAATGTAAAAAAAGAAGTATTACACTTCTTTTATAATTTAATGCTTAGTTTTGATTCTAATATTTTACGGCCAAAGATGCTTAATAAAATAACTAAGAAATTAAAAATAGAGCCAAGACCAATTGCATAATGTAAAGTTTTTGCACAAGTTAAATATTCAATAAATACCATAAATGAAAGGAATAATAATACTAAAGAACCATACTCTAATATTTTCTTGGCAACTTTATTGTTAAATATAGTGTTTTCTTTAACTACATTAAAAGTTTTTAAAGTTTGAAGAATTGCTAAAGCAATTAGTGCAAAACAACCAATAATTAATAAAATTTGACAAATAGATTGAATTACCATTCCAGCACCATTTGTAAATGTGATACCACTGAAACCATTTCCAATACTATGATAAACTTTTTTTGCTTGATTTTGTGCCGCAGAAGGATTGATATTGATAACTTCGTTTGTATTGTAACCTTTTGTTGAGAAAAATAATCCTATAAAAACAATCAAACTCATTAAACCTGCGATGATGTAACTAATACATGATTTTAATTTTTCCATGGTACTCCTCTTTTCTTCACTTATCAAAATAAGAATAGCATTTTTTTGTATTATTTGCAATGCAAATATAAAAGTGAGTGAAAAAAATGTAAAAAAATGAATAAAATTGATATACTAAATTTAAAGGAATGATGTATTTTGAAAATTATGATTTCACCAGCAAAGAATATGAAAATAAACAATGATTTTTTTGATTATGAATCGTTGCCTTTATTTACAAATGAAGCGGATAAACTTTATGCTCTTTTATCGAAACTTTCTTACAACGAATTAAAAGAAGTTCTACAAGCAAATGATAAGATTACATTTTGGCATTATCAAAATTATCAAAATTTTAACAATATAGCTTTAAGTCCTGCTATTTTATGCTTTAATGGAATTCAATATACATATATGAGCCCTTTAACTTTTGATGATAATCAATGGAAATACGTAAAAGAAAATGTATTCATTCTATCGGCATTTTATGGCTTATTAAGAGCAATGGATGGTGTAAAACCTTATCGATTAGAAATGATAAATCCTTTTTCTAGTTTTACTTTTAATAATTTATACGATTTTTGGAAAGATAAAATTCAAAAAGCATTATATCAAAATGAGGATCTTGTTTTAAATTTATGTTCAAGTGAATATAGTAGGGTTGTTAAACCATATTTAAAAAAGAATCAAAAATTTGTTTCAGTATTTTTTTACGAAATGCAAGATAATAAGTTAAGACAAAAAACAGTTTATTTAAAAATGGCAAGAGGAATGATGGTTCGTTATTTAGCTTCCATTCATGCAAAAACAATACAAGATGTTCAATCTTTTTCTATGGCTGGATATCAATATTGTGATGAATTATCGACAGAAACAAAATTAGTTTTTGTTCGTTCAAAATAATATTTTATCTAAGAGATACTGCAAAATTAAAAAGACAAATAAATTTGATTGCCTATATTTAAAATGCATTCAAAAAAATGAATGTGATTTGAAAGGAGAAACGGCAAGATGGTTAAAACATTCAATGGGGAATACTTCATCGAATGAAATAATCAAAGAGGTTTTAATTGGAATACTTTGTAATTGCTTTAATAATGATTTATCTAATTATTAAAGAGAAAGATAAAAAAGATTAAAACCTAATTATTTAGATCGCTGAAGTATCCTGGAGAATCGAAAAGGGAATAGATGCTGCTATTCCCTTTTCAATTATTTAGTTCGCATTTATTATTATATCGAAATATAGTTTAAAAGTAAATGTTTAACAAACAAAATATATAAAAAAGTTTCTAATATAGAAACTTTAATTTATAAATGGTGGCTCAAGCCGGGATTGAACCGGCGACACACGGATTTTCAGTCCGTTGCTCTACCAACTGAGCTAACTGGGCACAATGCTTACGCATCGAGTTGCGGGAATAGGATTTGAACCTATGACCTCCGG
>CAJJXN010000086.1 GCA_905197115.1 uncultured Bacillota bacterium
CTATTGTCAACTCTTTTTTTATCTTTTTTTTATTTTTATTTTTTTTATCAAAAAATTATATATACTTATTTTTCTTTTTCTGTCTGAATACAATGAAAGGAGGTGTTATTCATGAAGCCAATTATTTTTTTAAGTCCCCGTATTGAAAACAAAAAAAGTTTTGTTAATCGCTCCTATTTTTCTTTATTTGAAAATCAAGATTGCATCCCTCTTCCATTACCTTTTATCCATGATTCTATTTTATTAAAAGAAATACTAAAAAAGGGAAATGGTCTTATTCTATGTGGGGGCATTGATATTAACCCAAAATATTTTAACAAAAATTATCAAAAATCGGATTATAACGATGAATTAGATGCATACGATTTTTTACTTTTACAATTAGCCATAGAATTAGATTTACCTGTTTTGGGCATATGTCGCGGTTTACAAGTAATAAATGTTTATTTTAAGGGCTCATTATATGAAGACATTAAATTTCATCAACAAACTTCGCATCTTGTTTATTTTAGTAATGTAGATAACACAATTTTTTCAGACTATCAAAATGCAGATATGGTGAATTCTTATCATCATCAAGTCATTTTAGAGTTGGGAGAAAACTTGATTGCTTGTGGAAAAAGTCAAGACGGATACATCGAAGCAATTTATTCAACTCAATATCCCATATATGGAATTCAATGGCATTGCGAACTTTTATTAGATTATTCATCGCATAAACAATTCGTTCATAATTTTTTTAAAAAATGTTTAAATTATAAAAAAGTTTAAAAAAATAATAAATTACAATAACTTATCATAGTATTAAAATAGGTGATCATTATGAAAAAAAATTGGATTTTATTACTTCCTATTTTAATTTTAATTGTAGCAGGTTCCTTATTAATAAAATACGCTCCCGTTCCTTACACATCATTAGTAAAACCATCTTTTGCTCCCCCAGCCATTCTTTTTGGAATTGCTTGGACAATTTTTTACACCATTTTTTATTTCACTTCCACAAAAGTTATTCATGGAAGTATTAAAAAAAATCCCCTTTTTCAACTTTATTTTTTAATTTTGGGATTTCATTTTATTTGGATCTTATTTTTCTTTACTTTTAGATTCTATTTAATATCTTTATTCACTTTAATTGTTATTTATTTATTAAGTGTAGCTTATGTCTTTAGAATGAGTAAATTCTCAAAAAAGGATGCTTTATTAAACATTCCTTATTTACTTTGGCTTTTATTTGCGCTTTTGCTTAATCTGTCCATCTTAATTTTAAACTAATAAAGATATCATATAAATAATATAAATTAATATTCCACTAATAGACAAGCTCATTATTGCAATTGAAAAAATTGCATATTTAGTTCCCTTTTTAGTAATATTGTTTTTTCTTTTTAAATATTGTGTCATATATATAAAATCGTAACATTCGAAAACAAGCAAAACAATTAAGGTTAAAAGAAAAAACATTCCTAATGGAACAAGAACAAATTTCGAAAAATTATTATAATGTTCATTCATATTGATTAAAGGAGTTAAAAAAAATCGAGCAAAAAAAGCCAATATGATATTTAAAAAAAATATGAATAATGTTCGTTTAAATATTTTCATAATGTTTTTATTTCTTAACATATGAAGTAAAGTTTTCTTCTTCTCTTCAATTTCTTTTTCTTTTAAAATAACATCTTCTTGTTCTTTTGTTGGTGGAAGAGTTTGATCAATTACATTATATATTTTTTCATCATAAGTTGGATATTCTTGATCCATAAGCATCACCTTACATATATTATGTGCTGATAATGCCGTTTTAAACTTATTTCATAAAACAAAAACTCAGTTTAAAAATAAAATTTAAAACTTTAAAAATTTTTATGCTTACCTCAAAAAAAGTTTGCTTTTATCTTACATAACCCATTCATTATCTGAAATTGAAAGACAAATTTACAATAACGTTTTCTGTATAATGACTTTCTATTACACACTTATGTCTCTAGAATTAAGTAATAATTAAGGATTGGATAATAAAATATATTAATAAACAAGTAGATTATGGCTTCACAATCTATAAAATCTTTATTTTTCAAGCCCAAAATAAGTCCAAAATCATATCAAATATAATAAAAAGCCCTAAATTTAGGGCTTTTAAATTCAATGGTCGGGATGACAGGATTCGAACCTGCGACCCTCTGGTCCCAAACCAGATGCACTACCAAGCTGTGCTACATCCCGAATATGATGGCGCGCCAAGCAGGAGTCGAACCCACAACCTTTAGATTCGTAGTCTAACACTCTATCCAGTTGAGCTATTGGCGCATGTAAATCTTAGTGGAGGTTCCTGCCGGATTTGAACCGGCGCTCACTGAGTTGCAGTCAATTGCCTTACCACTTGGCTAAGGAACCACAGCATTAGGATTATATCACTACAATAAAATATATTCAAGAGTTTTCAAAAAAATTATTTATTTTTTTATTTTTAACAAAAAAAACTCTTTTCAGAGTTTCCTTGTTAATATTTAATTTTTTTCTTCATTTGAGCATAAGCAATAAATGAACCAAATATTCCAAATCCTAACGAAAGCACTAAGTCAAGAATAAAGTTAAAACGAACATCATCATTTATTTCGATTAATTGGAATAACATTTGAAATGGTGAACCATATAAATTTAAGTCTGACATTGCTTTATATGTTAAAATAATATACACAATAAAAGTTGATAAAACAGATGAAACTAAAGTTATAGCAATGACAATTCCAAGTTTCGTAGCATTCGCTTTTCCTTTCATCTTATCGTATCCAAATCCAGCTAGGTAAGCAATTAAGAAAGCAATCCAACCAGAAATAAAACCTACTCCCGCACCAATAGCAATCCAACAAATGCAACCTACTAAAGCGCCTAAAATAGCACCCAATGTTCCTTTTAAATAATTATTTGGTACAGCTTCCCATTCTTTTTTCTCTTCTTCATTTTTTATTTCAATTGTTTTTTGGCATTCTGCATCAACAAACATCGGAATATTATCAATATGTACTAGCGCCTTGTCTTGAAATAGACTATCACAAACTGGGCAATATAAAGCATTATTTATTTGTAAAGTTGTCAAATGTTCTGACAAGTTTTTTAAAACCGTTTCAATATTTGTCATTGCAATTTTCCAAGTCATCATCATTACATAAATTTCAACATAATTATCTTTTACTTCCCATTTGATTATTTTTAATTGCTTTTTATTTTCTTTTAAGTAATTATGAATGTCTTCAACATGATTTTTAAAATTAGCACAAATTCCACATGATAAAGCTGGCATAGCAAGCGAATCATATTTTATAAAAGCTTGATAGCCATAAATATCTCCATACCAAAATTTCCCCTCATTTGTCCAATTGTTTTGAACTACAAAATTATTTAAATATTTATTCATTTCAATACCCCTCTTTTATAAGATAACTATATATTTTATTGTTTTGATTTTCAACAAAAATAATTTATAATAAATAGAAAAATATTAAACTTAATAAAAAAACTGTTAATTTTAACATTAACAGTTCTTATCCATGTTTTTTATTGAAACGAGCAATAAATATATATGTTATTAATAAAATTGAAGTTATAGAAATTAATAAAATAAAGCACAAATAAATCGGCACTTGATTTCCAAAAAAGAAATAATTCAAGTCAAAACCATTTTTTATTTCATTGCTTAATTGTAAAGGCAAATTCATTGCATCAATTGCACCGCCCATAAAAGCATTTTTTAATATACATGTTCCATAAACACCCGGATTAAACCCTAATATACCTGCCATCACTTTTGGATATTGAGATAGAGGCATATAAGCACCACTCATAAATCCATAACAAGAAGAAATCAATGTAGCAACAGCAGAAGTGCCTCCTTGTGTTTTAATAAAGGTAAATATTATACAAGATAATACACTACCAAAAAGGGTCAATAAAACTACACAACTTATTATTTGTAATACATCAGTAAAACTTAAATACCAGCCAACAATCGCTAAATAGACAAATCCAAATACTAAAATGCATAACATTACAATCATTGTAGCAAAGAAAACTGCTACTAAATAAGACA
>CAJJXN010000087.1 GCA_905197115.1 uncultured Bacillota bacterium
AACACACGTCTGGCTTGTGCACAAGGAGGACAAACACCTGATAATCCTCAAAATCCGAAAGAAACGATTGAAGCTGATGCAAAAGATATCAAAAATGTTTATAACAAATTATTTAATGAACCTATCAAAGAGATGACACAAATAAAAATAAATGGCACTTATGGTTCTAAAATAACTTGGGAATCTTCTAATCCTTCTTTATTAAATATTAACAATCAAACAGGAACGGTCACTTTAAATCCAAAAGATAAAAATGAACATGTTACATTGACAGCCACATTAACTTATCAAGAAGAAACGATGCAAGTAGTATTTGAAGTGACGATTAAACATAACTTGACCATTCCATCTTCTTTCAAGATATTAAAAGAAAATGATGGTAGTGGTGAAGTAAAACAAGAAACGTATGAGTATATGTTTACTCAAAGACAGAATTCTGGAACATTACAGTTAGGATCTATTTTGTGGGAACATACTCGTGAAAATGAAACGGCTTATACAGGATATGATGGCAATAAGGGTTATCAAATGGGATCAAGTAATAATCCTGGTGGGGGCAGTTTTATAACTTCTGATTTAAAAGATTACAAAATAAAAACAATTGAAATTACTGCTGCTGTAGCGAGTCAAGGAAAAACGGATTTAGAAGTTTTAATTGATCATCAATCTTTAGGTGTAAAACAACCCGATGTTAATCCACAAGTTTATCTTTTTGAAAATCAATTAGAAGTCAAAGGCGATGTTACAATAGCGTTTAAAGTAACGGCTAAGGCCTCTTATATCAAAAATATTCGAATAGAATATGAAAGCGGAGTAAAGGATGAAGAAGAAAAAACGTACGCTTCCATATCTTTAAAAAATCCTTCTATGCGTTTTGGAATTTCATTATCCAAAGATAGTATTGCTAATACTTTAAAACTTGAAAAAAACGCAATTGATTATACGCAAATCCAGTTAAAGGTTATGGCTGTCGAAAATGAAATTTTAACACAATATGGTTATGAAAGTATGTTGGAATTAAATGCCTCTTCTTATCAACAATTGATTAAACAATCTCCACTATTAAATTATATGAACAGTCAAAATGAATATAATGTTTCTTTGGTTTTATATTCTATTGATATGTATGAAGAATATAACGCAATTTGTTATTTCGAATATGAAAATAATGTGTATTATTCGAATGAAATAACAACTTCTTATTATGAAATGGCTGAATTAAATTATGAACGTTATTTATCTTTAAAACAAGATATGGTCCAAAATGGAAATTATCAAAATGAATATGAAGAAGAATTAAATTTACTTTCTAGTATTTTAAATTAGAGGTGAAAGAAAATGAAAAAAATAACATTATTTTTAACAACATTATTTTGTTTATCTACTTTAATAGCGTGCACAAAAAATGAAGAAGATTCTTCCTCAAGTTTATCACAATCTAATTCTTCTATTTCCAATTCAACAAGTTCTACCTCAACAACATCACCAATAGTAGAAACTTTTAAAATTCAAGTGGTAAATGGAACAATTCAAGGGTATGATAGTTCTTCCATTGAAGTACTCAAAGATGAAAAAATAACGATTGTTGCGAATGAACCAAAAGAAAATGAGGAATTTAAAGCTTGGCAATTAGAAAATGGAAATTTAATTTCAATTTCAGCAACTTTTACTTTCAAAGTGAATCAAAATATGGTTTTAACCGCAACCTATCAAACAAAAATAATCCATGAAGGTATCACCATTTATTTTTCTCCTGGATTTGCAAATGATGTTATAACAATTATAGAACCTATAGTAAATGTTACAGAGTCTTTTGTGTTTCCTAAAGGATATCAACGATTAAATGGATGTGAATTTTTAGGATGGGCGTTAGATCCTTCCTTAAGTCAACCTACTTATCTTGAAAATGAAATATATCAAGAACCTTTAAATGAATCATTAATGTTTTATGCTATTTGGGATGAATTGTGGACTCCATGGCTTTAATTATTTAGACGAATGAGATTTTCATTCGTTTTTTTATTTTTAAAAAAAACGATTAAATTTTATAAAATCTCCTACACTAAAATTAGGTGATGATATGAAAAAAAGAATTTTATTTGCAATGATAGGCATATTGGGGATTATTAGCAGTCTAATAATATTGTCAGGCAAAAAAGAAAACTTAGCAATAAAAAAAGTGACAACACAAGAAGCGATTAATTTTTTATCTTTAAAGAAAAATAGTGAATCTATTCCAGTCACAAATGAAATCCATAAGACTTTTCAAAAAAATAAAATAGATGAAGGAGATTTTATACAATCAGACGAGAAAAATTTATATATTGTAGATTATCATAAGCTATACATTATCGAAATGGACACACTAAATTTAATAAGTGAAATTTCTTTTCAAGATTTTATGCCAACAGAAGTCCTTTTGACTTCTACGCAAATTGTCTTATTAGGTATTAAAGAAATTGAATTAGAAGTCGATATTCAAATTGGTAGAACTTTTCCTTATAGTATAAGCGAATGTTGTATATATATTTTAAATAAAGAAACATATTCTATTGAACGATATTTATCTTTTGATAGTAGTTATTATGTGACGTCTGCTTTGTATCAAAATGCTTTGTATTTTGTTTTGTCATGTAATAATATTTTTAATCCAGAGACAAAAAAGTTTATTTATCCTGCTTATTTTGATTCTTATTATCAACAACAAAAATTAAGTGAAAAAGAACTTTATTTAGCAGAAGATGGAAATCATGTATATGCGATTCGATTAATCGGCAAACTTGAATTAAATGCAACCAACCCTTTAACTTTACGAGGATTTTTAGGGGTTGAAGGATTAACATCGATAATGGAAGATTATATACTTTTTGCAACTTCTTTAGTTCAAAATGAAGAAATGATTGCGATTCATGCCCTAAGTTTAAATGATTTATCTTATAAAGGAACGATTCAACTAAAAGGATATTTGATGAATCAACATTCTTTAAATGTATATGATCATTATTTAAGAGTGGCTACGAGTTATTACAAAAATAATGGTCAAATCAATGTTTTGTATAATATATCTTTATTTGATTTTAAGGTTAAGTCAAAGAAAGAAATTGCACCTTTAGAAAATATTTATGCAATTCGTTTTGAGAAAAACTTATGTTACCTAGCAACTTATTTATATATAGATCCTTTATTTATATTCGATTTTTCTGATCCTGCCGAAATAAAAATGGTAAAAGAAAAAAAAGTTGACTTTGTTTGTAGTTATATTCAAACAAATGAAGATACGATTATGGCATTAGGGCAAAGACTAAATGAATCCATGATGTCAGAAGGAATGAATTTCGTTTTGATGGATAAAAATACTTTATCTATTTTAGATATTTATGAAATACAAGAAAAATATATTGGTAGTGAACTTTTTTATAATGATAAAGCATTAAGTAAACAAAAAGATAAATTGATTTTTCCGACAAATAGTGAAGAAGGTCAAAAAATTCAAGTTTTTGAAGTGAATAAATCAATAAAACATATGGCTTCCATTTCATGTCAAGAAGAATATATATTAAGAACAATGATTTACAAAGAACAAATTATATGTATCGGCTCTCTGTTTATAAATAGTTATCATTTAAATGATTACTCGCTTTTAAAATCTTTTCAATATAAAAAAAATATGCATTCTTAGAATACATATTATTGATTTAAAATACCTTCAAAATGTTGAACATCAATTAATCGGTTTTTATCATAAGTGAGATGATAATGAATATTACGTATATTTTTATCATAAATTTCATTGATAAAAACTTTAATATCGTCGATAATTCCAGTGTTTTTAGGATGATTAATCCAATCAATTGATTTAAAATCTAAGATTCCTTCATCTGTTTTTTGGGGATAAGAAGATAAAGAAATATCTTAAAAAGCATCTGACAAAAGAAAGATATCATCATACAGTTGGTGT
>CAJJXN010000088.1 GCA_905197115.1 uncultured Bacillota bacterium
ACAAAGCCAAAAGAAGGAACAATTTTAACTGTTGTTCGTGAAGCTGCAGATTATACATATGCATACACTACAACTGAAGATGTTACAGATTGTATGGATGTTATGAAGAAGATGGTGGAAGAAGCCAATGCTTCTTTACAAAGAACACCTGAATTATTACCTGTACTTGCAGAAGTAGGTGTAGTTGATAGTGGTGGAAAAGGACTTTGTGTAATCTTAGAAGGTTTCCTTGCAGCTATGGAAGGTCAGCCAGTTCAACTTGAAGGTGCAAAAGCAGCTGGTGAAAGTGCACAAGCTAAAGTAGAGGGTGGAGAAGAAGAATATGGATTCTGTACAGAATTTATTTTGAAGTTATCTGAAAATGGTGTTCGTCATTTCTCTGAAACTAGCTTTAAAGATGAATTAGCAACAATTGGTAATTCAATTGTTTGTGTGCAAGATGAGGATTTAGTAAAAGTTCATGTTCATACATTAGAACCATTTACAGCTATTAAAATGGGACGTCGTCAGGGTCGTTTTATTAAGTTGAAAGTTGAAAACATGCAAGAGCAGCATGACAATATTATCGAAAAAGAAGAAGAGGAAAAAATGGCAGAGCACAAAAAATATGCCATTATTACCGTAGCTCCTGGTGATGGAATCAAGAAGATGTTTACAGAACTTAGAGCTGACATTGTTGTTGGTGGTGGACAAACAATGAATCCATCAATTGAAGATTTTGTTAAAGAAATACGCCGTTTAAATCCTGAATCAGTAATTATTTTACCTAACAATTCAAATATTATTATGTCTGCTAGACAAGCTGCAGAAATTTTAAATAAAGAAGGTATTATTACAAAGGTATTACCAACTACTTCTATTCAACAAGGTATCACAGCTTTTATGGGCTTTAACCCAGAATGTGAAATCGAAGATAATATTATGGAAATGATGGCAGCAATCAAACGAGTGACTTGTGGTCAAGTGACATATGCAGTGCGTGATTCTCGATTAAATGGTGTAACCATTAAATCAGGAGACTATATTGGAATTAAAGAAAAGAAAATTATTAGTGCAAGTAAAGATATTGTTAAAGTATCTTGCCAATTAATTGATTCCATGATGGGCTATGATTCAGAAATCGTAACCATTTTAACAGGCTCAGATATTGCTAAAAAGCATGTCAATGCGATTAAAAAATATATTCTTGAAAAATATAAACAAGTGGAAGTAGAAGTGAACCAAGGCGATCAACCGGTTTATTATTTATTACTTTCTGTTGAATAAAACAAAACCGGGTTTTTTATCCGGTTTTTTTATAAAGGATGAGTTAGATGAAAAATTTAAAATTAACACCTAAAAGAAAAGAAATTTTAGAATCTTTAAATATAGATAACCCTTTAAATTTACTTCGATATTACCCTTATCGTTATGATTGTTTATCTTTGCAACCTTTAAGTATGGACTTGCACGAAAAAAAAGTGACAATTCAAGGGATTATTTGCAGTGAAGTTAAAGTATTTCAATTTTATGGAAAAAAATGCAGAACAACTTTTAAGGTGAATTTTTTAAATGAAGAAATAAGTGTTTTATTATTTAATCGTTTTGGCTGGTCTAAAATTTTAAAAAAAGGGAATCACGTAGTTGTAAGTGGAAAATATAATGCTTTTAAAAATGAAATTGTAGCTTCTAGTTTTTTTGTTGGAAAATTAGATGAGAAAGAAAAATGGATTCCGATTTATTCTTTACCTGCAACAATTAAAACCCAAACCTTTCAAAATTTTATTCAATCAATCGTTGACTATTATGCTGAGGATGATAAAATACAAAATATTATTCCTGATCAATTTATAAAAAAATATCGCTTGATATCTTTGAAAGAAAGTTTAAATTTTATACATTTTCCCAAAACTGCCGAACAATTACGTCAAGCAAATCGACATTTAAAGTATGAGGAACTACTCAATTTTTGTTCTTTAGGGGTGTTAAAACGACAACTTTTACTTCAAAATGGAATTAAAAATAAACCAAAGTTTGATATGGCTTTTTTAAAAAAAGTCGTTTATTCTTTGCCTTTTCAATTAAGTGAAGATCAAAAAATTGTTTTAAAAGAAATTTTAGATGATTTAAATCGTAATTATTGCATGAGTCGGCTTCTTCAAGGAGATGTTGGGAGTGGTAAAACCATTGTCGCTCTTTTAGCGCTCGTTGCTAATTTTACAACTAATTATCAAGGAGCCTTAATGGTTCCAACGGATATTTTGGCTCGACAACATTATCAAGAGTTTCAAAAAATATTAAAAGATTTTCCCATTGACATATATCTTTTAGTTAGCAATATGTCAAAAAAAGAAAAAGAAATGGTAATCAGCCTTCTAAAAGAAAATGAACATTGTATTGTAATTGGCACACATTCTCTTATTCAAGAACAAATACAATTTAAAAAATTAGGAATGGCAGTTATTGATGAACAACATCGTTTTGGAGTAAAACAACGGCTTCTTTTAAAAGAAAAAGGCGGTCAAATGGATGTTTTATATATGAGTGCAACGCCTATTCCTCGTACATTAGCTTCAACTCTTTACATGGATATGGATGTTTCAACTATTGCTTGTTTTCCTCATAGTGGTCGAAAAGTAATCACTCAATTTTTACGCTCAAATCAAATAAAAATAATTAAATCTAAAATTGAAGAGTATATGAAACATACGAATGGTAAAGTTTATGTGGTTTGTCCAACAATTGAAAATAGTTCTTTGGATTTAGAAAATGTAGTTTCAATTTATGAAAAACTGAAAAAAGAATTTAAAGATGAATCTTGTCTTTTACTGCATGGTAAATTAAAAAGTGAAGAAAAAAATAAAGTGATGGAAGAATTTAATCAGGGCACTTGTAAGATTTTAGTTTCGACTACGGTAATTGAAGTCGGTATTAATGTAAAAAATGCGAATATGATGATTATTTTAAATGCAGAACGATTTGGTTTAGCACAAATTCATCAATTGCGGGGAAGAATTGGCAGAGATGGGAATGTTGGATATTGTTATTTGTGTAGTGATCAAGAAGAGGAAGATGTCATTGAGCGTCTCGAATTTTTATCTAAAAATGATGATGGATTTAAAATTTCAGAATATGATTTGCAGCGCCGTGGAGCTGGTGATTTATTAGGATTAAGACAAAGTGGAGAAACGCCATTTATGATTGCGAACTTAATTGATGATTATGCTATTTTAAAAGCAGCAGCCCAAGATGCACGATTTATTATGAATAATCAAGAACAATTTAAAACATACTATAATTATATTATGGATTGTCTAAACCATTCACAAAAGTATGTGGATTAATTGACATTAGATTCTGAATCATATAAAATAGAATCGTTAAATAGATTGTAGGAGGATAATAATATGTTTGACAGAGTAAAAAAAGTTTTAGTTGCTGAATTAGGAGTTGATGAAAATGAAGTGACTATGGAATCCAATATCATTGAAGACTTACACGCTGATAGTTTGTCCGTCATGCAAGTAATTATGGGTCTTGAAGATGAATTTGGTATTTCCGTTGAAGATGATGATGTTAGAGGTTTATTAAAAGTTAAAGATATTATCAAATATTTAGAAGAACATTTATAATTTACAAAAAGAAGTTTTCATTACTTCTTTTTTTATTTAAAAAAATGTATTTTTAATATTGACACTATTAAAAAAAAATGCTAAAATCATTAATGCTGTATGGGACCATAGCTCAGTTGGTTAGAGCGCACCCCTGATAAGGGTGAGGTCGAAGGTTCAACTCCTTTTGGTCCCACCATCATAGAAAATAAGCCCTAGTTGATAGGGCTTTTTTAATGGATTTTGAGGTGATTGGATGACGAAATTAAAAAAATGGATTGGCGATAAAAAATTTTATAAAATGACTTTTGCAATCATTTTACCAATTAT
>CAJJXN010000089.1 GCA_905197115.1 uncultured Bacillota bacterium
TTAAATCATTTAATATGTACTTAACAATTTCGGTTAGTCCAACTTTTGGGGTTAAGTACATAAAGAATCTTTTTAATTTATCCAAATAGAAGTATTAATATCAATCGTATCATATAACCATTTTGCATCTTTATATTTCATTCGAATACAACCATTTGAAACCTTTTTTTGCATAGAAGTATTTAAAACATTTCCATCTAAACTATAAGGAACGGAGTGTAATAAATATTTATCGCTATACTTTAACCAATAATAACACTTGTAATACTTCGCTTCATTATAAAATACCGGTCCTTTATTTTTAATAATGAAATGACCTCGCTTTGTCGGTGTAGAAGTTTTACCTGTTGCACAGGGAAAGCTATTAATCAAAAAATAATAACCATTTATTTGCTGAAATACACAAACCATTTGGCGTTTAATATCGACAAATATAAAATGGCTTGTTTCACTTTTAAATTCTAGATAATTTAAATAAAATTCTAAAACTTCCTTTTGCAAAGGCTTTAAAGGATAAACATCATCACTATAAACAATTTCTATTTGACTTTGATTAACCCATATATCAATGTAATGATTACATACATGGTATCGTGTTCCATTTTTTTGATCTTCAATAATTTCGACTTTTACCGGAATAATTTCTCCATCAATGGAAACAGATAAAATAGCATATACAATATCAGGTAAAATTTGTTCATTGATATTAGCAAAGACTTGGGTTAAATAAGTCCATTCATTTGTAAATGAACCAAAGTCAGCTACATTTTGAGAACTGGAAATCGAATTTGTATTGTTATTTGAAGATGGTTTTTGATTGGGATGAGAACAAGAAACAAGACAAATTAAAATCAAATAAATCATGTATATTTTAATTTTTTTCATGTAATCACCCATCTTAGTATTTGAATGATTAGACGTTTTATTCACTTAATTTTTCTAAAATAGAATCGTATAAATCTGTTTTTAAAAAGAATTTACTTAAATAATGACTACATAAAATGACAATAATAATCGGTATAATTACTTCAAAATGCATAAATAAAGGCCATCCAATTAAAGATCCTATTAAAACAATGGAAGTCAATGGTGATTGATTAATAACTGAAAACAAGGTAATCATACTAACCATTACTAATATTGGCAACTGAGATAAATCAATGATTTCCAAATAAATAAAAATTAAACCATAACTTAAGCCTAAAAGTCCCCCTAAAGTAAAGATAGGGATGACAATTCCACCGGTTGCAGAAGAATTATTACCAAGTAATATTAAAATAAACTTTAAGAAAAGTAAAAGTAACACAAAGAAAACATTTTTAAATTCAAAGAGTTTACTTATGATGATATTTCCTGAGCCAGATAAAAGTGGATAAAAAACCAAAATTAAAATAGAAATTAAAAATATAAAATAAATACGATGAGAAATAAACCAATTATTTTCATGCTTTTTTGTGAAATCTTTTAAAATTAATACAAATTTATTAAACAAAATTCCAAGTAATGTACATAAAGGAATGAGACCTAAATAAATGTAACTTTTAGAGAATTCAATGCTTTCATTTACAACAATTGGTAAAATAGGCTCATTATGCAAGAAATAAATAACCAAGTAAGCACTTGCCATTACAAGAATTGCTTTCCATAATGATTTATAAGAAAAATGATGTAAACATTCTTCATAAATATAAACAATGCCAGCTAAAGGAGCTAAAAGTGCACATCCAAAGCCAACACCGCAACCAATTGCCACGAATTCTTTATCTTCTTGTTTACAAATTTGATTAGAAGCAATTGCCATATTGCCTCCTAATGCAACACAAGGTCCCTCACCACCTAATGACAACCCACAAAAAAATGTAATCCAACTATTTAATAGTAAAAGTGGAATTGTCACATACCATCTTGGATTTTTCCAATCTTTTTTAATAACTCCTTCTAATTGAGGAATTCCACTTCCTACGATATATGTATCTTTTGACAATAAAAAAGATGAAATATAGGCGAAGATAAAACTTGAAAGTGCAAATAAAAGAATAAGTGGTAAATTCTTTTGCGTAAATAAGTCCACACTAAAATGAATGAAAATGTGACTCACATACAAGAATCCACTAATCATCAAGCCAATGCAAATACCGGTTATAATTAATTTTAAAATGAGTAAACATATTTTCTTCATTGAATCAACTCCAAAAAAGGACATAAAAAGTATATTTTTATGTCCCCTCTATTTCATTTTATTGTTTATCTTTTTTTATTTCTTCTAAATCAGCCGCATTTAATTTTTTAACAAAAGCGGTTAATAAACGAGTTGTTGCTTCTAAATCATCTTCATGAACAATTGAACTATGAGAATGGAAGTAACGGCAAGGAATAGAAAGTGTCATATTTACAACGCCATCATAAACTTTATGCATTTCTCCACTATCTGTTCCACCAGCAGCTAAACCATCATATGTAAAAGGAATGTTTTCTTCTTTGCAAATTTGTTCCATATATTTAACAAGTCCAGAATGAGCAATAACACTATGGTCATATAAACTTAAAGCTACACCTGTTCCTAATTTCGCTTGACCATCTTTTACTGTTGGTAAATCGTAGCACATCGTAACATCAATTGCAATGGCTACATCAGGATGAACCATGTTGGCTACTGTTTTTGCACCACGTAAACCGACTTCTTCTTGAACTGTCGCAGCACCATAAACGATATTATCATGTTCTTGACCTTTTAATTGATCTAAAGTTTTAATAATAGCAGCAACTGCGATGCGATCATCCCAAGCTTTTCCATATAAATATTTAGGATTGTTCATTCTTGTAAAGTTAGAAAGTGGACAAACAGGATCGCCAATTTGAATTCCTAATGCTTCTACTTCTTTTTTGTTGTGAACCCCTAAATCAATATATAAGTCTTTTGCTTCTTTTACTTTGTTTCTTGCTTCAGGACCCATTCCATGAGGTGGTTCTGCACCAAATACACCAAAGCACTTTTTGCCTTCTCTTGTAGTAATTAAAACTTTTTGCGCTAAAATAACATGTGGCCACCAACCGCCAATTGGATGAACACGAATATAACCATCTTCATCAATGGATTTAACTAAAAATCCTACTTCATCAATATGACCGGTTAATAAAATTTTAGGGCCTTTTTCATTTCCTACTTTTTTTCCAACAATGGAACCTAAATTGTCGTATTGAATTTCATCACAAGAATCACTAAAATATTTTTTTACGACTCTTGTTGCTTCTTTTTCAAAGCCAGAAATCCCATTCACTTCGCTAATTTCTTTTAATAATTCATCTTGATTAATCATTGTAATGCCTCCTTATTTTAAAAAAACTGGACAAGTCCAGTTTTAAATT
>CAJJXN010000090.1 GCA_905197115.1 uncultured Bacillota bacterium
TTTTTAAGTAATTATTTTAAAAATAAATGTAAAATTGTATAATAAAATTGAATTATATTTCAAACAAAAATTAGAATAAAAATGATAAATTTATATGTGCAAAAGAAAAAGTAAAGTAAATTAAAAAAGGAAGTGGCTAAAATGATAAAAATCGAGGGTTTATCTAAAACCTATATTTCAAAGACAAAGACCCACGCTTTAAAAAATATAAATCTTTTTATAAATACAAATGGCTTAGTTTTTGTTGTAGGAAAGACGGGTTGTGGCAAAACAACACTTTTAAATATTTTAGGTAAACTAGATAATCCAACTGAAGGCAAAGTGTATGTAAATAATCAAGAAATTACACAATTATCTAGTAATGAAAGTAACGAGTATCGTGCAAATCAAGTTGGTTTTGTTTTTCAAGATTATAACTTAATTGAAGAATTCAGTGTATATGATAATATTATTTTAGCTCTAAAATTAAAAAAAGAAAATGTTTCAGAAGAAAGAATTGATTTACTTTTAAATAAATTTGGTTTGTTTGATCAAAAACATAAATTATGCAATGAGTTAAGTGGAGGACAAAAGCAAAGAGTTGCAATTATTCGAGCAATTATTAAAAATCCAAAAGTGATTTTGGCAGATGAACCAACAGGAGCACTAGATAACGAAACGGGAATCGAAATATTAACTCTTTTAAAAGAATTAGCTAAAGAAAGTCTTGTCATAGTAGTATCTCATAATTTAGAATATGCTAAAAAATTTGCCGATAGAATCATTGAAATGTCGGATGGAAAAATAATTAAAGATACAATTATTAATGAAAGCCATAATGCCCATAAAATAAGTGAGGTTCAAAAAAATAAAACGAATGGATTGAAACTAAAAGATTGTTTGCGATTATCCCTTTTAAATTTTAAAAATCGAATAAAAAAATTAATCTTGATGGTATTTGTTTTACTTATGACATTTGTTTTAGTGGGCGTTTCGAGTACATTTTTAATATTTAATGAAGAGAAGATGTTTTATGATTCATTAAAACAAGACAATATGAATCAAATATATATTTGCACGCAAGAAAATTCAGACAATGTTTACGCCATGATTTCTCCCTTTTCAAATGAAGATGGTTTGTATTTAAAACAAAAATATCAAAGAGAATTCTATCCTGTATTTTTGGACTTTCAGTCCCAATTCAGCAATAATTTTAAATCATATGATTCAAATAAAGCAAATTCTTTCTTTTTGAATCAAATTGGTGGTTCAATGGAAATAAATCAAAAAATTTCCCAAGATTTAAAAATAAATTTATTGTCAGGAAGATATCCCATATCAGATAATGAAATTTTAATTAGTGATTATTTATTTTTACATTTTCAAGAATATGGATATAAAGGAGTATCGGGGGATTGTATTATTTCTCAATTTTCAGATATTGAAGGGAAAGAAATTTACATTCAAGGAAAAATTGAAAATCAACGCTTTAAAATTGTAGGTGTTATAGATAGTCATTTTAATAAAAAAAGATATGAAAAATTAAAAAATAATGATGAAAATGTATCGGGTTTTGATGAAACAAAGTTAGGACTAGAGTTAGAAATGAATATTAGTCAGACATTAAGTGGCTTTATTTTTCATCCTATTGGATTTTATGAAAGATATTCTTTGAAGAATGAGTTAAATTCCAAAGTTGAGCAAAGCCTTATTCCGGCACAATTATATTTATCAAAAAACGATCAAGAAACTTTTGTTTATGGATTCTCATTTGCAAAAAAAGAAATTTGTAAAGATAAAATTTTCTTTAAAGATAATATCGTAAAGACAAGTTTAAACGATAATGAAATAATTATAAATTGGAAAGCGATTAATAACTATATGATTGAAGGAGAGACATTAGATAAAAAAGTGAAAGATTTTGTATGGGATTACCAACACTTAGAAAATTATGAGCAATCTGAAATCTATACTTATTATAAAAATTTATATTACCAAGGTGAAATTTCTTCAACAGAATGCCTTCGTTTAATTGAATGGGAAATACAAAATTTAGCTTTAAATAAATATTTTAATGATTTTATATACGAAGATTTAAGGCAAGTTTATTTGATGTCAATTGATTCAAACCATGAAAAAAAATTTGAAAGAGAGTTAGAAATAGTTGGTTTTATTAATCCGCAATTTGACTTGGATATTGATTTTTATATGTCTGATACATTATTTAAGGATTATTGTAATTTTTATAATTTGAAATCGTATAGAGGCTTTTTTACTTCATTAAAGGATAACGATTACAATTTTATTAAACAAGTTTCAAAAGAGAAAATATATGTTCCTTATAATCATTATCGTTATAATATAGAAGGAAGTAAAAATATTTTATCAAATATTTCCAAAATTTTATTAGGTGTTGAAGTTTTATTTATCATTTTTAGTTTTGCTTTATTTAGTAGTTACATTCATTTTCTTATTCATGATAAAAGAAAGCAAATTGGAGTTTTATTTTCTTTAGGAGCAAGTAAAAAGGATATTTTTAACGTCTTTATAAATGAAAATTTATTTTTAACTTTTTTCGTTTCAGTGTTTTCTATTATTGTGTCAAGTATCTTAACACATATCATAAATACTGTATTTATAAATCAATTTGGATTATTACTAAAAATTTTATCTTTTGGTATGTTATCTATTTTCTTAATATTAATATTAGGAATATTAATATCATTTATTTCAACTTATATCGCAATTCATAAACTTTGTAAAAAAAATCCAATTGCTATTATGAGATTACATGAAAACTAATTTAATTAAAATTGTTTTATAGAATTAATAAAGTTTCACAAAACTAGATGTAGAAGTATGATGACAAAATAATTCAATCAAATAATAAATTTATAAATAAAAAACCTTGACTTTTTTTGGCGGGGGGGGG
>CAJJXN010000091.1 GCA_905197115.1 uncultured Bacillota bacterium
TATTTTGTTATCATTTGCCATAGTAACTACTTCATCTATTTTTTCAGACAAATTTGCTTTTTTGAACATATTTTCTAATTTTTCTTTACTTTGTTTATATTCTTCCATTAAGGCAGAAGCACTATTTTTAATTTTTTCAATCAAATCATTTCCAGTCACTGCTTCAATTCGATAAATTCCTGAGCCTTTGGATTCAATAGATGTAATAGCAAAATGTTGAATCTCTTTTGTATTTTTTACAGGGCAACCACCACATAATTCTTTTGAATATTCCATGTCTACCACTCGAACTTCGTTGCCATATTTTTCATTAAATAACGCTGTTACTCCTTCTTCTTTGGCTTGTTTTAAAGAAGTCAAACGCGTTATAACTGGAAGTTGCTTTTGAATTTTTTCATTCACAATTTGCTCAATTTTTAAAATTTCGTCTTTTGTTATATTTTGAAAATGATTAAAGTCAAAACGAATGTTATGGCTATTCACCATTGAGCCTTGTTGGTTAACGTGATTTCCTAATACTTCTTTTAAAGCCTTATGCATCAAATGAGTTGCACTATGATTCACTTGTGTTGCTTTTCGTATTTCTTCGTTGACTTGCAAAATAACTTCATCTGCTTCATTTAATGAACCTTCTACAATTTCTACATAATGCAAATGTTGTCCGTTTGGCATTGTTTGTGTATCCACAACGTTACCTTTAAAATAATCATTAAAAATTTTTCCAACATCGCCCATTTGGCCACCCATTTCAGCATAAAATGGAGTTTGGTCACAAACTACTTTTAAACCATCTTCATCAAATATTTTTATAACTTTGCCTTTACATATTAATGTATCATAGCCAACAAATTTAGAAGTTTTCTTAAATTCCATGTAATTCGCATTTTGACTGCCCATACTAGCTACTTTTTGGCGATTTCCTCTAGCTAATTCTTTTTGTCTATTTAGTGCATTTAAAAATTCATCATGATTAATTTCAATGCCTTTTTCATTCGCATACTCAAGAGTTAATTCAAAAGGGAATCCATAAGTATCATAGAGTAAAAAGGCATCTTCTCCACTGATAGCATGCTTTTTGTTGTATAAATCATCTAATTTTTTTTCTCCGCCTTCAAGCGTTTGCATAAATTTTCTTTCTTCAATCGTTATTAATTCTTTAATATAATCTGATTTTGTTACTAAATAAGGATAAAAGTCTTTCATAATATCGATAACTACATCTACTAATTTTGCTAAAAATTCTCCCTTTATACCGATTTTTTTGCCATGTCTTACACCACGACGTAGTAATCTTCTTAAAACATATCCTCTACCTTCATTTGAAAAACTAGCACCATCAGCTAACGCAAATGTACAAGTTCTTAAGTGATCTGCAATAATTTTAAAACTTACTTGAAATTCTCCTTCATATTTTTGTGACCCTAATTGTTCACAACGACGAATAATTGGCATAAATAAATCCGTTTCATAATTCGTAGGAGCATCTTGTAAAATACATGCAAAGCGTTCAAGCCCTGCACCTGTATCAATATTTTTATGTGGTAGTTCTAAATAATCTTCTCGAGCCACACCAGGTTTAGAATTAAATTGAGAAAAAACGATATTCCAAATTTCAATATAGCGATCATTTTCTATTTCTTCTTCCATTAATTTGATACCCAAATGATTTGGATCATATTTTTCACCACGATCATAAAACATTTCAGTGTCTGGACCACATGGACCTTCTCCAATTTCCCAAAAGTTTCCTTCACATGGAATTAAATGATCTGCTTGAACTCCTACTTCTAACCATTTGTTATAAGTTGCCTTATCCGTTGGATGATAAGTAATATATAATTTATCTTTATCTAACCCAAAATATTCTTCACTAAATAAAAGTTCATAAGCAAAACTGATTGCTTCATTTCTAAAATAATCACCAATCGAAAAGTTTCCGAGCATTTCAAAAAATGTATGATGTCTAGCCGTATGACCCACATTTTCAATATCATTTGTTCGAATTGCTTTTTGAACATTACAAATTCGCGGATTTTTAGGAATAATCGTACCATCAAAATATTTTTTTAAAGCAGCTACACCTGCATTTACCCATAATAAAGTTGGATCATTATTTGGAATTAAGGATGCTCCCTCTTCTACACTATGTCCTTTGTTTTTAAAAAAGCGCAACCAAGTATTACGAATTTCATTGCTTGACATTTTTTTCATAAAAAAATTCCTCCATTTACAATAAAAATTGTATATGTAGGAACGAAAGATTTCGCGGTACCATCCTACTTCACTAAATAGTGCCCTTAATTACTTCTTTAA
>CAJJXN010000092.1 GCA_905197115.1 uncultured Bacillota bacterium
CTTGACAACGTTCACATCTTCCACCTTTTACATTAAATGAAAAACGACTTTTCGTATAACCTTTTTCTTTTGCTTCAATCGTATTTGCAAAAGTATCTCGAATTAAATCAAATACACCCGTGTAGGTTGCTGGGTTACTTCGAGGTGTTCTTCCAATTGGGTCTTGACTAACATTAATGATTTTATCGACGTTTTCAACACCTTCAATTTTTTTACACTTTCCTGATTTTAATTTCTTTTTATATATTTTAGAATAAATATATTTATAAAGTATCTCATTCACTAAAGTTGACTTGCCACTTCCAGAAACGCCTGTCACCACGCAAAATGTTCCCAAAGGAATCTTCACATCAATATTTTTTAAATTATTTTCGACTGCACCAGTAATCGTTAAATATTTGCCATTCCCTTTTCTTCTTTGATTTGGAATGGATATTTTTAATGCTCCACTTAAATATTGTCCGGTAATTGATTCCTTACAGTTAATAATATCTTGATATGTCCCCTTTGCCACAACATAGCCACCATTGATTCCTGCTTTAGGTCCAATATCTACGATAAAATCAGCTTCTTTTATCGTTTCTTCATCATGTTCAACGACAATTAATGTATTTCCTAAATCACGCATTTGTTTCATCGTATCAATTAATCTTTGATTATCTCGTTGATGCAATCCAATAGAAGGTTCATCTAAAACGTAAAGCACTCCGGTAAGTTTAGAACCAATTTGCGTTGCCAAACGAATTCTTTGTGCTTCTCCTCCAGAAAGCGTTGAAGCCATTCGATGTAGCGTTAAATAGTCTAATCCCACATTAACTAAAAATTGCAAACGATTTTTTATCTCAGCGATTAATAATTTAGCAATCTCCTTTTGCTGTTCACTTAAATGAATTTCTTCAAAAAATGTTAATATATCTGCAACCGACATCATCGTCAATTCAGCAATATTTTTACCATCGACAAGAACACTTAATACCATTTCATTTAAACGATTTCCATGACAAGTTGGGCATTGATTTTCTGCCATAAATGTATAGTACCAATCACGCATCATTGACGAGGTGGTTTCCATATACATTCTTTCTATATGCGTCTTTGGACCTTCAATGAACCCATAACGATTCATCACATTTCCATTTCTACTAACCAATTGATATTGCATTGGTTTTGTAGATCCTTTTAATGCTATTTGCTTTTCAGCTTTTGTTAAATCTTTGAAAGGCTTATTACGATCAATTTGATATGTATCACATAAAAATTCATATTCTTGCCATTCAATGTTTTCGCTTCCAATTATATTTTTATAATAAATAATTGCCCCTTGATTAATGGACAACTCATCATTTGGCACTAATAAATCTTCATCTACTTCTAATTTAATTCCTAATCCCTTACAATCAGGACAAGCACCAATTGGTGAGTTAAAAGAGAATAAACGTGGCTCTAATTTAGGAACACTAAATCCACACTCTTTACAAGCATAATTCTCGGACAAATGGATTATTTCATCATTTATTAAAATATCAGCAATTCCTTTAGCTTCTTTTAATGCAACTTCTAATGCTTCTATAATACGATCTTTATTTTCTTGATTTAAAATGACACGATCTACAATAATGTCAACACTATGTTTTATATTTTTATCGATATTAATATCAAGCGCATCTTCAATTAGCATCATCTTGTCATCTAAACGAACACGAACAAAACCATTCTTCAATAATTTTTCTAATAAATCTTTTTGTGTCCCTTTTTGTTTAATTACAACTGGAGCTAATATAACACACTTAGCCCCTTCTTGGTAACTATAAATCGTTTTTAACATTTCTTGAATTGTTTGACCCATAATAGGTATGTGATGTGTAGGGCAATATGGAATTCCAATTCGTGCATAAAGTAAACGAAGATAATCATATATTTCTGTCACCGTTCCCACTGTAGAACGTGGATTATGACTCGTTGTTTTTTGATCAATTGATATAGAAGGTGATAATCCTTCAATCGACTC
>CAJJXN010000093.1 GCA_905197115.1 uncultured Bacillota bacterium
ATGACACTTTATGTCTACTTCTTCTTTTCATTAAAAAAACCATTCATTGATTTGAAATGGTTTAAGTTAACTATTTTAGTTGAAAATAAAACGATAACAGCCAAAAATAAAAATCGTGAAATATAAATAATGAAATAAGTATATTGGTAAAAAACATTTATTTTCAGAGTTTATTTTTTTATAAAAAAAATAGAATATTTCTTGAAAAACAATAAACAATATACTAATATGGTGTTGTATAAAAAGGAGATATATAATATGAGTAAAAAATTAAAAGTCGGTATTATTGGTTGTGGTAATATCAGCCATAGTCACACCCAAGCATATAAAAATAATCCTAATGTAGAACTTATTGCATGTTGTGATATTAATGAACAAAGAGCCAAAGATTATGCAAAAAGTTATGGAATTCCACATGCTTTTGGTAGTGTAGATGAAATGTTAAAAATGGAAGAATTAGATGCAGTTAGCGTATGTGTATGGAATAATGGACATAATCCAGAAACCATCAAAGCTTTAAATGCAGGGAAACACGTTTTATGTGAAAAACCATTAGCAATGAATACAGCACAAGCTTTAGAAATGAAAGCAACTGCAGAAAAAAATAACAAATTATTGATGGTTGGTTTTGTAAAACGTTATGCAAGTACTACCAAAGTATTTAATGATTTCAAAGACGCAGGAACTTTTGGTGATATGTATTTAGTAAAAGCAAAATACTTACGCCGTATTGGAAACCCTGGAGGATGGTTTGCAGATAAAACACGCTCTGGTGGAGGACCATTAATTGATTTAGGGGTTCATGTTATTGATTTATCCCGTTATTTACTTGGAAAACCAAAACCAATTTCTGTTTATGGAGCAACGTTTAATAAATTAGGCATGAAAAAACATATTAAAGGTGTAAATCATTGGCATCCAATGGATTATTCGGATAAAGATATTTGTACGGTTGAAGATGCAGTAGTTGCAATGATTCGCTTTGATAATGGAAGTGTGTTAGAAGTTGAAGCAAGCTTTACATTGAATATTAAAGAAGGTCAAACTTCCTTAGAAGTATTTGGAGATAAAGGTGGCGCATTAGTTGAACCAACTCTTGAAATTTTTAAAGATGAAAATGATTATATGGTAAATGTTACTCCAGTTGTAGAAAATTCTTCAAACGTATTTGGATCTATGTTCCAAAATGAAATTAATCACTTCGTTGATTGTATTTTAAATGGAACTCCATGTATTTCACCTGCTGAAGATGGCGTAGAATTAATGAGAATTTTAGATGCTATTTATGAATCAGCAGAAACAGGACATGAAGTTGTAATTAAAAGATAGGTGAAAAAATGAATATTAGTGTTTCACTTTGGTCTTATGTTCACTTTATAGAAAATGAGCATATGCCTGTAAAAGAAGTAATTAAACATATGCACAAACAAGGTGTGCGTTATGTAGAATTATTAGATGCCTTTATTCATACAGAAGAAGAAAGAAAAGAAATTAAAGAATTATTAAAGGAATTGGGTATGAAAGTCGCTTCTTATTCAATTTCGAATAACTTTGTAAAAACAGAAGAAGAACGATTAAAACAAGTTGAAATGGTCAAAAATGCTTGTCAAATCGCTAAATTTTTCGACACAAATACGATACGTGTGTTTTGTGGTGATGTTTGTGAAGGTTATGATTTTGACACAGCTTTTGATTTAATCGTTAAAAGCTTTAAAGAATGCGTTAAAGTTGCTAAAAAAGAAAATATCTATTATTGCTTAGAAAATCATGGTAAATTAGCTGGAAAAAGCCAACAAGTAAAAGCGATCTTAGATGCAGTGAATAGG